>JAHKBB010000050.1 GCA_018826445.1 Patescibacteria group bacterium
ATCTTGCCCACACGAACTCTGTACAGATCTTTAAATCCCCTGAGTTTTTTTGGGGACATGTTTTTCAAATCTCCGGCGATAATTTTTTCGATTAAATCGAGGAGCTTTGACCGATCGAACTTGTTTAATCTTTTCAGAAATTTTAAATATTTATCCATTCAGTTTTTTTATCGTCTTCGCTAGAGCATTTGTATCCAGCCCTTTTTCACAATACAAGCCAAAGCCGTCTTTGTCTTCGTAAAAAGCGGTTTCGTCTTTTTTGAACGGTCTTATCAGAAGTCCATTTTCAGTCTCCTCGGCTATGAACTTTGTGGTCCCTTGTTTTTCTCTCCAAATTTTAGGTAATGTAACCTGTCCGGTATTGAACATTGAAAGCGGATAATACATAATGAAATTGGTTAAATTAGTTAATTTCACTAAAATAATATCATGGGGCACTAACAAGGTCAATTGGATTAGAAAACAAATTCAAACATTTTCAATGCATTCACATTTTTTTAATGGATTTTTAAAAGAAATTTAATCTGTGTGTGATATGGGTTTTATATGAATGTTTTATTGGTGGATAAGAGCGGGGATGACGCTGAGCGAGTCAGAGAACTTCTGTTGTCTCACGGGTGGAATGTGGATCATTGCAATGATGGTCTCAAGGCTTTAGACATGTTTCGGCATAACACATACGAGTTCGTCATCACAGAAATCCATTTACCCATTATTGATGGAATTTCCGTTTGTACTCTCATGAAGGAGTTTAGGCCCGGGACGCGCATAATTTTTGCTACCGCAGATTCGAGTTATCGCAAAAGAATTCAGGCTTTTCATGCCGGAGCTGACGTTTTTTTGTTAAAGCCGGTGTATAAGCTTATTGATGAGATGGATAGACTTTGGCATCAAGGATCTGCCCTTAGATCACCCAAGAGGCTCAGGATTGCGGATCTCGTTTTGAATTTGGAATCCGGCGTGGTATATCGGTACGGCAAGAAGATTGATCTTCAAGGAAAAGAATTCGACTTGCTGATGTATATGATGTTAAATGAGGGAAAATTATTAAACAGAAATACTGTGCTCGAACACGTTTGGGAGGATAGGATCGGCAGCATTTCCGCAAATGTCATTGATGTGTATGTAAATAGATTGCGAAAGAAAGTGGACCGAGATTTCAAAAAGAAGCTGATTCATACGATCCATGGTGTTGGGTATAAATTATGTACCGCCTAGAGACTGCTTAAATATTGGACTGCTCGATCCATCTGGGGATCGTATCCGTCAACAAAGTACTTTTCTTCGTCTATTTCTACAATTATATCCGGAGAAATTCCAACTTCGTGGATACTTCTGCCCGCTGGAGTGAACCATTCCGCAACCGTGAGTCTTAGACTTGAGCCATCTGAATATGTTTCAACTTCTTGTACTGTGCTTTTTCCAAAGCTTTGTTCTCCCATTACGACGCCTCTTCCGTGATCCTGGATTGCTCCCGCAACTATCTCTGAAGCTGATGCAGACCCTCCATTTATAAGCACTACAAGCGGAAGATCCGGAAGTCGTGGAGTTCCGTATACAAATATCTTTTCGCTATCTCTTTCATCGCGTTTTTTTATTGTCACCGCCTCTTTTTTGCCCGCCAAAAACTCTGAAAGGATATCCACCGCGATGTCCAGGTATCCGCCGCCGTTGAATCTTAGGTCTAAGATGAGTCCTTTTGGTTCTTTTAGGAGTATTTTGGAAATATTTTCTATGAGTTCCGTTTTGGTGTCGTCACTGAATTGGTTTACGCTGAGAACGAAGATCGAACCCGGTTTTTCTTCAAGAGAAACACTCTCTATGTCTATGTGCTTTCGTGTAATTATAATGTCAAACGGCTTTTCAATATTTTCTCGAATTATTGTAAGTGTCACTTGCGTTCCAACCTCACCTCTTATGCTTGTTACAGCTTCGTACAGTGTCATTTCCGACGCGATATTCCCGTCAATTTTGTAGATGATGTCGTTTGGACGCAGCCCCGCTTTTTCCGCCGGGGAATCTTTGAGTGGAGACACGATAACGAGATTGTAGTCTTTTATTGTTAATTCGGCTCCAATGCCTTCCAAAGATCCGTTTAGGGAATCTTTAAATTCTTTTGTTTCTTTCGGCGGCAAAAATACCGTATATGGATCATCGAGTGCGCTTACCATTCCTTTAACTGAGCCATATATCATTTCCTCGTCATCTAAAACTTCCTCGTTTAAGTATCTGTCGTCCAGTGTCTGCCGAACTCTCCAAAAAAGCGAGAGATCTATTCCTTCACTCATTAAACTCTCGATAATTGGCGTAAAAGCGGTGGCCGGGGACACTGTTGTATTTGCGAGGTCCATCCGCGGACCAAAGTTTGAAATATAAATATTCGCGCTCTGCCAGCCAAAAAGGAAAGCGAAAATCGCTACTATGAAGCCCGTTAGATATTTTGATTTCGAATTTTTCACAAGGACATTTTACACAACATCGATGATATGTTCAATCGACTTGGCTTTTGCGGTTTCCGGATCGATTTCAATCAAAACCGCGCATAAAGTATTCTCTGATTCCGCCACTTCGTGTTTTACGGGAGTTTGCGTGAGGAACTGTTTTACAATTGTTTCTTTTTCGAGGCCAATGACCGAATCTCGCGGCCCGACCATTCCTATATCCGTTATATATGCCGTCCCGCTATCCAAAACTCTGGCATCCGCGGTTGGGATGTGTGTGTGAGTCCCGAGAACCGCCGAAACTTTTCCATCCAGAAAGTGTCCGAGTGCGACTTTTTCGGAGGTTGCCTCGGCGTGAATGTCTACGATGATCGCGGACAAGGTTTCATTTATCGTTTCTTCGAGAATTTTTGCTGCAGTTCGAAACGGGCAATCCAAGTCGTCTTTCATAAAGACACGTCCGAGCAAGTTTATGACGAGGACCTTGTTGCCTTTATTGTCTTTTATTATTTCGTATCCGCGGCCCTCGACGCTTGGAGGGTAGTTGGCGGGGCGGATAACCGGAAACTTAGGATCGTCGAGCTTATCTACGCCTTTTTTGTTTTTCCAGACATGATTACCGGAAGTGAAAAAGTCGACGCCCGCATCCTGCATTTCTTTTACATTCTCAGGGGTGAGGCCTTTGCCGTGGCTCAAATTTTCACCGTTTGCAATTATGAGGTTTGGCTTTAGCTTGGCCTTTAGGTTTGGCAGAAGTCTCTTTACGGTTTCGCGACCGGGCCGCCCGAAGATGTCTCCGATGAATAGTATTTTCATAGCGGGGTGATTATATACTAATCTGTTCGATTCCGGAATCGATTTTTCCAACCTGGAGATTTTTTGATTCCGGAATTGAGCGCAAAAAAAGTCCTTTTATGCAAAAGAGCTTTTTTTCTGGTCTTTACGTTTATGAGATTAGCACCTGCCTGCGTTATACCACCTCCTTGAATCTTTTTACAACGAAGTCTGTGTCTAGCGCTTCCAGGAACCAGCCGGCTTGCGGGCCGTTTTCTTTGCCGAGAATTGAGAGGTAAATTGCCTTGAAGAGGTCTGCCGGCTGCATTGATAGAGCTTCCTTTTGTTCATGGATAAATGTTTGTATATCGTCGCCGATCGCGTCGGGCTTTTTCTCGAGGAAATCAGTTAGGAGTTTGAGAAAGTTCTTTTGGTCGTCCGTTAGGTTTTTTGCCGCTTCAGGGACGGATTCTTGGACTGTGAATACGTATTTTTCCGGACTGCACTCTTTGAGCCATTTCTTCGCGAATTCGATGCGGAGGTTTAGCTCGATGCGGTCGAGATTGGTTAGGTCGCCGCCTTTAAGTTCGCAAACTTTTTCTTCAATGTCGAGGTGGGGCATTTGGACAAAGAACGCGATGTGACCGAAGCGCGGGAGATAGCGGTTTAGCTTTTTTAAGTCTTTTTCGTAGAAATGAGTAAATTCGAAAATACGGTTTTTGTGTTCTTTTGCATCTTCATTGTTTTCGAAATAGTCGCGGCAGATTGCGTCGTATTGGTCGAATAGGACCGGGATTGTGTCGCCGTGCGGACTGAAGTTTATGGTTTTCATTACATCTTTTTGGATCATCATGAATCGGAACAGATAGCGGGGGAGAAGTTCGTAGACTTCTACGGCCGTCGCTCCCACTCCTGATGAAGATGACATTTTTGCGCCGTCGACGAGGATGAATTCGTGGCGAACGTCGAAAGGGTGTTTGTGTTTAAAGATCTCTTCGCAGATTCTGTTTGATACGTGACGTGAGCCGCCGGCTGCGTAGTGATCTTTGCCGGCTCCTTCAAGATCGACATTGACTACACTGAATTTTGCGGCCCATTCAACTTTCCATGGCATGGTTGCGTTGCCTTTGAATGGTGATCTTTTACCTTCATGTCCGCAGCCGCGTGTGTAGCCGACATCGACTGTGCATGAATATGAAACTTCCTTGCCGTTCCAATCCGTTATTTTGGTGGTTGCGATCTTGCCGCATTTGTCGCAGATTATTTGGCATGGGTGCCAAGATTCCGGTTTTTCGGAGCCGCTTTCGATGCGATATATTTCACGAATTTCGTCTTTGTGGTTGAGCGCGAGCTTTATGTAGTTGTCGTATTCACCTGCTTCGTAGCGATGAGATGCGATGTAAAATTCGGCGTTGTATTTGGAGTCGGCGAGCGCGTCCAAGTATTCCTTTGCGAAGTACATTGCGTAGTTTTCGGCCTGGGAATCCGGCGATGGAACGTCTTTTAGGCGTTTGCCGAGATGTTCTTTCCATTCTGCCGGAACGTATGATGGAACGGAATCAAATGCGTCCGTGTCGTTGATTTCGTAATAGAAAATGTTGTCGAGTTTGCGGTTTGTAAGGACATCTGCGAGTACGGCGTGCATTACAAATGAACGCAGGGAGCCGACGTGCGGGCGTCCGGAAAGTGTTTTTTCGTCGCGTATGATGATTTTGCGGCCTTTCATTTCCTTGCCGCGTTCTTTTATGAAGTCGTCAATAATGTCATCTGCCCAGAACATAAAGACCTGTTAAAATTACGGGCGCATTATAACAGAAAATTCAGGCCGCGACACCGTATTCTGACTCTTTGCGTTTCCTTTCGATGCTTACGAACTTCATTTGTTCCTTCTTGAAGGCAAGTTCGATGTGACCTGTCGGACCATTTCTGTGTTTGCGGATGTAAATGTCCGTGACACCTTGGCGATCTGTGTCTTCTTCGTAGTAATCTTCACGATATATCATTAAGACAACATCTGCGTCCTGCTCGATAGCACCCGATTCACGGAGGTCAGCGAGCTGAGGTATTTTACTTGGGCGCATTTCTACAGCACGTGAAAGCTGTGAGAGCGCGACTATAGGGATGTGGAGTTCGCGGGCGAGGCCCTTCAATGATCTGGAAATTTCGGAAATTTCCTGTACGCGGTTGCCGATGGCCGCAATCGCGCGCGAACCGCTCATTAATTGGAGGTAGTCCACGACAAGCATGTCCAGACCGTGCTCCATCTGGAGGCGACGCGCTTTAGCGCGGAGCTCCGTAATTGAATTTCCAACTGAGTCATCGATGTATATTTTCATCTGGTTGAGTTCGTCCATGATGCCGCCGATTTTTGCGAAGTCGTCGTCGGTTAAGCGGCCCGTCCGCATTTTCCAGGAATCTACGGAAAGGAGTGAGCAGAACATGCGCTCCACGAGCTGCTCTTTGGACATTTCGAGTGAGATTACGCCGACAGAGTAGCCTTTTTTCGCTACGTTCTGTGCGATGTTTAGTGCGAGTGAGGTTTTCCCCATTGAAGGACGGGCCGCGATAATCACAAGATCAGCCGGCTGTAAGCCCGACAATTTATTATCGAGATCTCTAAATCCTGTTGGCACACCGCGATAGTGTTCTTTTGCCTCCGGATCGTGCAGATCCGCGATTCTTTCGTACGTTGATCCAAGAATTTCTTTGATGTGTACAAATCTGTCTTTAACAAACGTCTGCGACACATTAAACAAACTCTTTTCCGCATTTTCCAGCAAATCTTCAACATCAGCTTCCTCATCGTACCCAAATGCTGCAATATTATGCCCTGACTTTATCAACTTTCGCAGAGTGGATTTCTGCTTAACGATTGACGCGTATTGAAAAATGTGAGTTGCTGTCGGAACTGCATTCGCGATTTCCGCCAGGTATGAAGCTCCTCCAATTTCTTTCAACTTCTTCTTGTCCTCCAGATAATTTGTCAAAGTCACCATGTCTATTGGCGAACGTTTATCGTACAGATCGCAAACCCCTTCGTATATAATTGCGTGAACGTCATGATAAAAATCTTCCGGTCTCAAAAGATCCACTATCTTTATAATCGCGTCTTTATCGATTAGCAAAGCGCCAAGGGTCGATTTCTCGGCCTCAAGGCTATGTGGTGGAACTTTGAGATTTGTGTCTGTCATTTGGAGCTGTTTTGTTGGAAGTTGGGAACTCATTTTTGCACAAATAAAATAAAAATCAAAGCTATTTTGCTACAGCATGTGGTGTGTTTATAAAAATTCAAATTTTTGAAGTATGTCAGATCGATATACTCCAGGGTGTCAATCATATGTATAATCGACATACTTTACAATTTTTAAAATTCGCCTACTCTGCACATGTGTGCTATCCTGCTTTTTCCATGAGCAAAGAAATTGGAAATAAGGGTGAGGAGCTGGCGGAAAAATTCCTGAGATCAAACGGATATGATATTTTGACTAAAAATTATCACACCCGAATCGGTGAAATTGACATTGTCGCGCGGGACGGCGCGGAACTTGTTTTTACAGAGGTAAAGACCCGCACTTCACAGACCTTTGGTCTCCCGCAAGAATCTGTTACAAAATCAAAGATTCGAAAGCTTCGCCAAACCGCCCTTTTGTACATTGCGGAAAACAATATAAAAAGTAGCCCTTTCAGGATAGATGTGATTTCGATACAATTGGAGAAGACCGGCAAGGTCAAATCGGTCGATCACATAAAAAATATCCTGGATGCTTGAAGACCCAAAAAAGAAAGTTACCGTCCTTCTCATTGCAATAACGGCTCTGGTCATACTCTTCCTTGTGGGAATGAGGTTTATTAACAAGGCGACAGTTAAAGTGACGGCGCAGGCTCCTTATGCGATTTCCATTGAGGGAGTTGGTCAAAAATCGTGTTCGGTTGATACCTGCAAAATGAGTATGGAAAAGGGGAATTACACTGTTTCTCTCCAGAAAAGCGGGTATAAGTACATTGAGTTTAATGTCAGCCTTGGACGTTTGGAAACTTTTGAAAAGGAGGCGGAGTTCGAGCTCATTCCGTACATGGCGTTCTTGACTCAAGAAGAGGGTGAGAAAATTTTTAATGAATCCGGTGAGTCCGCGGAAGTGTATTTGGATCAAGAGGAGGGTCATAAGCAGGCCCTGTATTTGGATGGAGAAGTGGCGGCGTATTTCAATGTGCCGGTGGAGGATTTTGATCTATCTCTGTTGGGTGATGGCAAAACAATCGCTCTTATTGGGCACTCGGACACAGATTCTTTATATTTAATAGATAGTGAGGAGAAATCCCGGAAAAAAGTTTTTGAAGATGACAATATTTTCGAGATTGAATGTTCGCCCGGTGTTGAGTGGTGTGTTGTCCAAGGAAGTGAAGTTACAGTTTTGAATTCCGATAGGAAACTGTCCGTTCCGCTGAGTCATTTGGATTTTTATGGTGATACGCTACTGTATTTTGTGTCGCAGGATTCCACCGAAACCGGATTGGTTTCTTATGTTCAAGTGTTGAATTTCGAGACTATGGAAGAAAAAAACATCTTCACATCCTCGGAGATTTCCACAAACATTGAACAGGTGAAAGCTTCTGATAGAGTGGTTTATTTGAGGACCGCGGATGGCTATTTGGCCGTAAAATTCTAGAAAATTCTTTATAATTTTTTTAGAGAATTTTAATGTCGGGCTGCTATACTTGAGGCGAATCTTTTGATATATTCTAGGTCCTGATTATAAGATTTTTCAAAATTAGTCTTGACGGTGAGTGAATACTCACCTATACTGTGGTTACATATCATTAATCAAGCTTAAAATGACAAATGCGAACGAAAAGCAAAAGGCGATGGATCTGGCTTTGGAACAGATTGAAAAGAACTTTGGAAAGGGCGCTATTATGCGTATGGGGGATACTAAAAAGATCAACGTAGAAACCATCCCCACCGGGTGTATTTCTTTGGATACGGCGCTTGGCAGCGGCATCCCGCGTGGGAGAGTTGTGGAGATTTTCGGACCGGAAAGTTCCGGAAAGACCACTCTTTCTTTGCATATAGTCGCTTCCGCGCAGAGGGCGGGTGGACAGGCTGCGTTTATCGATGCCGAGCACGCTTTGGATCCGGAGTACGCAAAGGTGATCGGCGTAGATGTTGAAAACCTACTGGTTTCGCAGCCGGATAGCGGGGAACAAGCTCTTAATATTGTTGAAACTCTTGTTCGATCGAATGCCGTGGATATTATCGTCGTGGACAGCGTTGCCGCTCTTACTCCGCGTGCGGAAATCGAAGGAGAGATGGGGGATTCTCACATGGGACTTCAGGCTCGTCTTATGAGCCAGGCTCTTCGCAAGCTTACCAGCGTGATTAGCAAATCAAAAACAACTGTAATTTTCATCAATCAAATTAGAATGAAGATTGGGGTTATGTTTGGAAATCCGGAGACCACTTCCGGTGGAAATGCTCTGAAATTCTATGCTTCAATGAGATTAGACATCCGCAACATCGGAAAGATCGAGGAAAATGTAAATGGCGAAAAAAATATTAGCGGGGTCCGCGTGAGGGTAAAGGTTGTGAAGAACAAGGTTGCTCCACCGTTTAGAATAGCTGAGTTTGACATTATGTATAACGAGGGGATTTCGTTCACCGGCGACCTTCTCGATCTTGCTACAAAGTATAATGCGGTCAGAAAGGCCGGTGCGTTTTACAGTTATGGGGATGCGAAGATTGGTCAGGGTCGTGAAGCGGCAAAGGAATTCCTGAAAGCAAATTCCAAAGTAGCAAAAGCAATTGAAAAAGACGTGCAAAATGCCATCAAAGCAAGTTCAACAAAGTGAGGAATATTCGAAATTGATGGAGTATTCTCTCAAGCTTCTTTCGAAGCGCAGACTTACCATTCACGAGATGGATTTGCGCTTGAGGAAAAGAAATGTCGGTGAGGAGGAAGACATTGTGCGCGTCCTCGAGCGGCTTCAGGAGCTGGATTACTTGGATGATGCGCTTTATGCGACTGACTTTATCAAGGACAGGATGAAATTTCGTCCACGTGGGATATTGCTTCTTAAGCATGATATGTACAAGAAGGGGCTTTTGAAAGACGTGATTGAGGACGCGATATTGAGTTCAGACATAGACGAGGAGAAGATTGCGCGCGTGGTCGCAGAGACGAGAGCAGGTAGGCTTAGAAGCTTGCCTTTATTTAAGCGAAAACAGAAGCTTGTGTTTTTTTTGAGATCGCGTGGTTTTGCGGCGAATACAATCTACAAAGTGGTTGACGGGATTAAGGAATAGATGCTAGAATTCGCTTGCAATAGTGGGATTATTTCAATCCTGCTTTTTTTGTAGAATTAACCAATTCAAAAATGGCAATGCAATCACAATTTTTTGCCGCTATAAACCAAATTGCGGACGAAAAAGGTATCTCAAAGGATAAAATCATTGAGACCATCAAAGCCGCGCTGCGCGCGGCATACAGAAAAGATTATGGAACCAAAGATCAGGAGATCGATGTTGAGCTTGATAAAAATACCGGTTCAGCAACCGTGTATCTGGTCAAAGAAGTTGTAAAGAAAGTCGAAGACGAAGAGCTTCAAATCACAGAGGCTAATGCGAGAAAATATGACAAGAAAGCGAAAGTCGGTAAAACGATCAGAATCGACGTAACTCCTCCGGACTACGGTCGAATTGCCGCTCAGTCCGCAAAGCAGGTTATCATCCAGAGAATCCAAGAAGCTGAGCGTGATGTGATGTATGAAATGTTCAAGGATCGTGAAAACGAACTCGTCAACGCTCTCGTTCACAGAGTTGATGGAAACAACGTATACATCAATTTGGACAATAAAATCACAACTGTCCTTCCATACGATCAACAGATCCCCGGTGAAAAGTATTATGGCGGGCAGAGACTCAAACTGTATCTCGAAAAGGTTGTAAAAACCACGAAAGGGCCACAACTTTTGATTTCGCGAACTCATCCGAAGCTTGTCGAAAAGCTTCTTGAACTTGAGATTCCGGAGATCAAATCGAACCTTGTTGAAGTGAGAGGAATTGCGCGAGATCCCGGAGTGAGATGCAAGGTCGCCGTATC
>JAHKBB010000051.1 GCA_018826445.1 Patescibacteria group bacterium
TACTTTGAAATACAGATTTTCTTTATTTAATTTAAGTTCTCCCACAAGAGTTTCCGGGGTATTTGATCCGGAAGACCCGGATCCACTAAGAGAAAGGCTGAGTTTCGGATCTTCAGGTAATTTTGAATCAACCTGGCCTGCCAAAATTCCATTTACTGAAATTTTCATAAGCTCGGAAACCTGTACAACATCAAAAACTCCGTCCAAATTTAATTCAAAATTATATGAAGAAACCCCGACGAGATTTTGAAAACCTTTACTAATCAAATCTTCAGGAGATCCGGGCAACACCTGAGGCGCACTACTTAAAAAACAGCCGGTCATAACAAAAAGAATTGGGAGAGCTAGAAAGGAAATAATTTTTCTCATTTCAGCTTGGTTAGATAGCCACTGAATTGTAAATCCAATCAAAGAAGGTGTCAAATTTGATGAAGATCCTCATTTCTGGTAAATTGTTCAGGACGCAATTTTATGAAAAAAACACTTTCAATAATCATATCGGCGGTACTGGTTCTTACTTTTTTGAGCACGCAAACAGCTTTTGCTTTTTCTGATGTGCCTGATACCCACAAAAATTCGGAAGCAATAAACTTTCTGCAAGAAAACGGTGTAATTCAGGGATATAAAGACGGAACGTTCAAGCCGGATAACAAAGTAAACAGAGCCGAATTCCTAAAAATAATAATAGAAGGATCAGATATCCCGCTAAACAGCAGTGTGCAAACGGGATTTTCGGACGTAGATGAAAGCGCTTGGTACGCACCATATATAAGAAAGGCAAAAAAAGAGGGGTGGATAGAAGGGTATGGGGACGGGACATTCAGACCGGCATCGGAGATAAACAAAGTTGAAGCATTAAAAATACTCGGAAAAGTTCAAAATTGGGACGTGAAGAAAAAAGTACCGGCAGCACCTTTTAAAGACGTCGCCGCGCTCGCTTGGTATACACCATATGTCGAATACGCCAAAGAACATAACTTCCTGGAGGTGCAAGGGGCATATTTCCAACCATCAATACTCGCTTCGCGCGCAAAAATCAGCGAAATAATATACAGAACCATTCGAAGTGGAGAGATTGTGATCGCTGAAGAGAAAGAAGAAACACCCGAAGAACCAATCCAAGCAGAAAAAGACATGGACTTCACCCCTGTTTTGGCACAAACGAAACCCGCTACACACTTTGCCAACATACAGCTGGACACAGATTTCCCAACAGTTTTTTATAAGAACGAAATATACACATTCAAAGGGAAGATTTTAACAGGAACATTTTCGCAAGCGTTCGTCTTTTTGAGTATTCCAAACGGAAACGGAAACACAACAAACCACATAGGAAACGTAGAAAACGGTGAATTCGCAATAAATGTACAATTTCGAGAAACCGGCAACTTTAATCTCGGGATAATCCCGGGAAGCCAGGGAACCAGCAAAATCGTACCCATCTCAGTGGTTCCAAGCCTTCCGGACCCAATTTCGAAGACCAACCCCGCAAACAAAGCGACAGCTTTGAGCGTTTCATTCAGCGACAACCAAACGACGTTCAATTGGACAAATCCGTCCCAGATAACAAAACTTACAGTATATCAAACCAATAAATCAAAAACGTTTTTCTTCAGGCAAGAACGTATGGCTTTCACCCCGGAATACAAAGATTTTGAAGGATTCGGCGAAAACAAGACATATTTTAAAGTAGACAGTGCCACGACCTCCACGACTTCCCTGCTCGAAATCACCTCTGATTGGACAACAAGCTCTACATCCTCATTCCAGGCCACAACTCACACATTTGCGGACGTTTTTGATGACCAAATCACATATTCTACAATCCCGGACATATCCGAAAAATCCCAAATGATCAGATTTTCGGGAACGACAAAAATAGACATTTTCCGGGAAGCGGCAATCATTACCGCATCCGGAACGGTTGCAAGAGTAAATATGACAAGCACGTCATACGGCGAATATTACGGGAACGACATCATTCAAAATGGGAATAAATACACATTTGAATACACGCCAACAGAAAAAGGCACATACATAATAGAAATCAACCAAACAAACGGCCAAGCGGTAATAAACAAACCTGTCTTTGTTGGAAGTGTCATTCCTTTGGTCCCGGATTTCTTTGACTTATATGAAACACCACCTCTGCAAAAAGGAACAATAAACATAGAAAAAAGCAGAAACGAACTCTTAGGACTAATAAACGAAACAAGGAGGAAAATGGGACTTAGTGAAGTAACGCTTTCGGACGAATTAAACACACTGGCCCAGAGCCACACTTCCGACATGATAGTGAATAACTTCTTCGCGCACATAAACAAAAACGGAGAGTCTCCAAACGACAGAAGAATAAAAATGGGCATAACAACAGAGGTCGGTGAAAACCTCGCAAGAACATCTTCAATCAAATTCGCACACGAAGGGCTGATGAGAAGCGCCGTTCACAGAGAAAATATAATAGGTGAAGATTGGACGAGAGTCGGCATTGGCATATATAAAGACGGTGAAGGATATTATGTAATAACAGAAGAATTTTCGACCCAGCCACTACAATCGAAAGACATCGACACATACGAACAAGAAATAGTAGACGCGATAAACGGGGCCCGAACCACCCATGACATGTTCATAGACCCAACACTCACCGGAATAGCAGAAAATTGGAGCATAACAATGGCCAATCAAGACTTTCTAGGATTTGAAGCCCCAAACTCAGAAAAATTGATCAACAAAATCACAGAACAAAACATACAAGTCCAGGTCCAGGCATTTGTAGTGGAAAGTTTAAACTTAAACAGCATAAAAACAAAAATTCTGGAAGACACTGAAGTAACAAATTCTAATTGGAACAGCATGGGTCTCAGTATGAAAATAGGGAAAACAGGCGAATTGAAATTCACATTGCTTTACACACCGTAAATCATAATAATAAAGCACATGGAGTTTAGAAATCAGAGAATTAAAAGCGGAGAAAAATCAAAGTGGTCATTCAAGAAAATCTTTTGGCTCGCACTAGTCTTGTTAATCGTATATTACGTGTTTAAATTTGTGGCGGGCGGAGCAGATATAAAACAGTTTGTGCTGTCCTTTGGAGCTCCGTTGCAGGCAGACAGCGACGGCAGGACGAATTTCTTATTGGTAGGCACGGGCGGAGAGATGCACGAGGGATCAGATCTTACAGATTCCATACTCGTGGCTTCTTTAGACAGCGAAAACAAATCTGCGACGCTGCTTTCGCTACCGATAGATCTGTACGTAAGCACGAAAATCAATGGAGAAGATCGGATTAATAAAATTTTTACATTAGCGAAGAATAAATTTGAAGACTCTGGAAAGGCAATGGAAATTTTGACGTCTGTTGTAGAAGATGTGGTTGGAGAGGAGATTCACTACTACGTAAAAGTGAATTTTGAGGGATTTGCAGAGGTAATCGATATGATAGACGGAGTAGATATGTACATTGAAGAGACAATCGATGACCCATTTTATCCGCTTGCGGAAACAATCGGATACGAGCCGTTTTATCTGGGAAAAGGAATTCAACATTTGGACGGAGAAACAGCGCTAAAATATGCGCGCAGCAGAAAAACCACATCTGATTTTGACAGATCTCACAGACAACAACAGCTGCTATTTGCAATAAAAGACAAAATTGCGGAAGAAAACATTGCGAAAAATCCGGACAAGATAAAAGATATTTTCTTTGGATTAAAAAACAATATTGAGACAAATTTGAGCCTTCGCGAACTCATACAACTCGCGGAAGTCGGAAAAGAAATAAACGAAGCAAACATTACGACATACATTCTCCACGATGACCCGTCTCAATGCGGAGGATTCCTTTATACACCGGCAAGAGATTTTTATGGGGGTGCATTCGTGCTGATTCCGGCGAGTGACCCATTCAATCCGGATGACAATTACATTTATTTAAACTTTTTCACAAAAGAAATTCTCGGCAATCCGGAGATTGGAAGCGAAAACATTGAAATCCAAGTGCTAAACGGCACAAAGGCAATAGGACTTGCCGGGCAAACCAAAGTATTGCTCAAAAGAAACTGCTTCAATGTATACAGATTCGGAAATGCCCGGGAACTGGATCTTGAAGAAACGAAAATTTACGCAAAAACAGAAAAAGCTCTGAACTCCAAAACGATAAAAGTACTGCGCGACTACTTGGAAGTCGGCGAAATCACAGCCAATGTTCCTCAAAAATATTACGAGGAACAATATCTAAGCGACGCAGAAATCGTAATCGAACTGGGAGAAGATTACGCAGACAATCCAAATGTTGATCCATATGATTATCTAATCGACATAGCAACTTATTACGACGAAGAAGAGATAAGTGACGAAGCAACAGATATAGAGTACAATACCAGTATAGAAACACCTGAAGAATAAATGATTACAACAATCTTAAGCTTGTACATCGCTTCTATTTTGAATCCGTTTGCTTCAACGGAGCCCGTACAGGCTATGGGAATATACCCGCAAGGAAAATATCTGGCAAGTCTGCTTCACGCAGCTCCGCAGCCGGTAAAGAAAACGGACAAGATAGCTCCTGTGCTTAAAGCCACTTCTTCCATAGCTGTAGACATTGATTCCGGCAAAACACTTTTTGAAAGCAACGTTCACGAAAAAAGAGCAATCGCCAGCATAACAAAGCTCATGACCGCGGCTATTGTACTTGATGAAAACAATCTCAACGAAGTCGTAACAATAAGTAGAGAAGCGGCCAGCGTCCCGGGATCAAAAATATGGCTTTATCCGGGAGAAAAAATCCAAGTTCAGAATCTTCTATATTCAATCATCATTCACTCCGGAAATGACGCGGCGTGGGCACTAGCCGAGTACAATGCGGGCAGCGTGGAAGCATTTGTAGACAAAATGAACGAGAAAGCGAAAAAGCTCGGCCTCGAGAACACTCATTTCACAAATCCGGCCGGATTTGACGACAAAGACAACTATTCAACAGCATACGACGTGAGCATTTTAGGACGATACATTTACAGAAAAAGTTTCGTACGACACGCAGCGGCCATAAAGGAGCTTTCTGTTACGTCTGTTAACGGCGATATAACTCACAACCTGCAAAGTACGAATGATCTACTGGACAGCTACTTAAACGTAAAGGGCCTAAAGACAGGTCACACAGAAAAAGCAGGTCTTTGCCTGGTCGCAATTACAGAAAATGAATTTGGAAACCGGATACTAACGGTAATGTTAAACAGCCCAAATCGGTTCGAAGAGACAAAAATCCTCACTGATTGGGCATTTAGATCATTTATTTGGTAATTTTTTCGCATGACAGAAACAGTCAGACATCTACTCTTGATCTTGGGGTCTGGATTTCTAGCATTTATAGTTGCAGTATTCTTAACTCCCCCATTCACAAATTTTCTTCTCAAAAATCGTCTCGGCAAACAGATTCGTGAAACTTCAACCTCCGGGACAAAAGCGGAACTCTATAGGAAACTTCATCTCAAAAAAAGTGGGACTCCAACAATGGGCGGAATTCTCATATGGGGAACAACAATAGGAGTAATTTTATTCTCACGCGCGCTATCCGCATTGGGACTTATCGACAGATCCCTGCTTAACAGAAAAGAAACCTGGCTTGTCGTATTTACATTGATCACAACCGCAATACTCGGAGCTATCGACGACTACTTCAACATAAAAGGATACGGAAAATCAAAAGGCATAAACGTAAAACCAAAATTTCTCTGGCTCACACTATTTGCGGCACTTGGAGCTGTGTGGTTTTATTTCAAACTGGAATATAATCAGATCCATATCCCGGGATTTGGAGACTTTATGCTTGGATGGTGGTATATACCGCTATTCATTTTCATAGTTGTAGCATGCGCAAATTCAGTAAACATTACGGATGGATTAGACGGACTCGCGGGTGGACTCATCATCATTGCATTCGGCGCATTTGGAATTATTGCATTTGTAAAAGGACTTTTGATTCTATCCGCATTCTGCGCAGTAATCACAGGAGCTACAATGGCGTTTCTTTGGTTCAACATACCCCCCGCCAGGTTCTACATGGGAGATACAGGAGCAATATCACTCGGCGCCACACTGGGAGTTATAGCCATGATGACAGACTCTGTCGCAGTACTCCCGCTCATCGGATTTATTTTTGTAATCGAAACGCTCTCCGTAATAATCCAACTGTTTTCAAAGAAATTCTTCAAAAAGAAAGTTTTTCATATTGCACCAATTCACCATCACTTTGAATACCTGGGCTGGGGCGAAGCAAAAGTAGTAATGAGGTTCTGGATCATCGGGGGATTTGCGGCATCACTTGGAGTCGTCCTTAGCCTGCTCGGCATCTAGAAATAGATTCAAATTTGGGGGCGCTACATCTTCCTCTTCCTCAACAACCGGAAGCAAAGGTTTTATAAATCCATCTTTCGGCTCATCTCCAGACACATCTTCGTCTGAGACATCAGGATAAATATAACCAATATTGATATTGTGTTTATTTAACTTTGCATCCAAATAGACCTTTAAATCGACATACTTAACCGGATTTGTTTCCTTCATCTGATCAGCCACGTCTTTAAACGCTTGTACCGCGGTATTAAACTCATCTATAAGACTCATTGCCTCCTCTGTTCTACCGTCCGCAAGCAAAGCTTCCGCTTCCAAAAGGCCTTTTTCAGCGATCTCAAGCTTGAGCTTTTCCTTCTCAACTTTATCGAACGTAACAAGCAGCTTTGCGTCCTCTTTTATACGCCTTATAGGTGAAAGCACATCCGAAGTTTGCCCTTTAACTTCCTCTTTTGTTTCTTCTATAATTTGCTCAATATGCTTAGCATCCTTGTCTAAATTTACAGCAATCCAGTCATTAGTTTCAAAGATATCTTCAATTTGGACACCAACGGCTTCATCCGCTCTTACAAAAGCTTTTGATCCTTTGGCAACGGACTTACTCTCGGCAACTTCATTAGAAACAACACGAACATCAACCTCCTCCTCATATACTTCAACCTCAAATTCTTTCTCAGCGCTATTTGCGGAAACATTAAAAGCACTATTGTCCTTAGCGCGAGCCATGACATCGGAAGATCTAACAATAAACTCTGAAGTGTCCGTCGCGGACTCATTAACACGCGACCACACTTGTCCATCCCTTACACCCAAAACCACACCACTTTCCGAAGTATCACGATCAATAAAAAGCCTACTTAAAACAACTTCAGTATTTTCATTCAAACGAGAAACACTCTTATCGAAAAACTTGATAATAGCCCTACTTCCAACATCAGTTCTGACAGTATCTCCTTCTTCCAGAGCAAATTCGTTTTCCCCCATCAAAGTTTCGCTACCCCTATCAACATAAACATTTCCATTGACCTCCTGCAAAACAGTATATTTCGCATAAGTAACAGGAACTTTGGTATCCACAAAAACAAACGTATTTATAACGATCGCGAAGATCGCAAGCGAAACCCAAGCTTGCTTGTGTGCTGAGAAAAATCTATGAAACAAAAACTTCGGCGCACTATAGCTTTCGATAAACGCCATAAGACGCTCTCGCACACGAGCCTTTAACGCAACCGGAGCCTTTGCCTTCAAAAAAGCATGCTCACACTCGATATTATTCATCAATCTCTTCTTAACATTCAAAAAAACAGAGGAGTCTCCCACCCCTTTTGAAATCTTCCCAATATCATCTTCCAGTTTTTTCATATCGGTTTCGCTGTGTTTCATCACAAACCTTTAAACGAATATTTTTGGCTTCTGTTACAGGTGAATTAATACTTTATACCCATATCTCTGAGCACTTCTTTCAATTCTTTCAACGCTCTAAATTGCAAAACTCGGAGACTCCCCTCCGATTTATTCATAATTTTGGCAATTTCCATGTTGGAAAGTTCATTTATAAACTTCAAAATCACAATCTGCTGGTATGTTGGCTTCAGTTTTCTGATGCCGGAACGCAAAACCTCCTTGTTCAATGAATCCTGCGTAACCTGAATGGGATTATGTTCGCGTTCATATGTTGGAATGGCCGGTGAAAGCTCAATCACATCTTTTTTCAGCCTATAGTGATCAACCACGAGGTTATGAGCAATCCTGAATACCCAAGACGCAAAAGACGTCTTCCTCTTCTTATACTGATGAATATTTTCCCAGACTTTCATAAAAACAGTCTCAAGAAGATCCTCTACGTCATCCTGATTCACCTTAAAATAAATATACCGATAGACCGAATCTACAAGTTCATCATAGAGAGCCGAGAAAGCCTCCCTGTCGCCCTTCTTCACTCGCGCAACAAGTTCATCTATTTGTACATCCTTTTCCTCAGCCATGGCATTTATGATTAATACGTGCCCGGGAATGAAATGTTACGTGTTTATAAACTTTTCTGCAATATCTACTTCCTCTGTTGCGCCAATGAAAATAGGGGTTCTTTGGGACAATTCCCTGATCTCAATTTCCAGAATACGTTTGCCGCGGCTGTCTGTCGACTTTCCTCCGGCCTGCTCCATAAGAAGCGACATCGGAGCACATTCAAAGAGAAGCCTCAATTTACCATTCGGCGCATCCGGATAAGCAGGATAAGTGAAAATCCCGCACCCCTTAAGAAGAATTTGATTAATATCCGGCACCATTCCACCGGAATACCTGAGCGTGTACTGTTCTTTCATCCAGTACTCCATTAACTTCACATAATTCGGCTCTGTTTTGCACGCACGCAGATTCCCCGGCGCAAACATTTTCTTGTCGTTTGTAATTTTCACCTCGTCATTGCTCAAAACAAAGTTCCCATCCTTCAAAGAAAACTCCACTACTCCGTTTTTTACGGTCAAAACAATGGTTGTCCTCGGACCATATACCGCAAACATGGACGCAAGCATTTCATCACCCTTCCGTCCAATGAACGTATCCGCCTTGTAGATGCCAAAAATGCTTCCTACAGCCAGATTTACGTCAACAAGCGAAGATCCATCCAGCGGATCGTAGCAAACCGCATACGGACCATCGCCGACCTTCGTCTCCTCCGGCAATTCTTCGGACGCAAGAAGTCCAACAACTTCATTCTTCTTGAGTTCGTCCTGGATAATACGGTCGGATAAAACATCTAAGGCAAGCTGTTCTTCCCCATATATGTTTGTAGAACCGGCTCTTCCGGTATCCGCAGTCTTTATAGCTTCAGAAATCTTCTTCACAGAGTCCTTGAGAGAGCAAAGTACCGACTTTAGCTCTGAGTCGATGCCTTTTTGTTCCAAAAAATTACAAAATGTAGTCATAGAAAGCGTTATTAATTACACACTACCAAGTACCAAGTCGTGAGTAAAAAGTCAAATGAATGAACCTCGTGTTGGTAGTTGGGTACGAGCAATCTGGGAAAATGTGTTGACGGGTTTTGGGTTTCGTGAAGAATTGGTTTCGCGCAAGCAATGTAAAATTTCGTGGTGACGGGTTTTTGGTGGAGCTGTGGCCAGGGGGTGAGCAATGTGGTGAAGGTGGGAATTTTGCGTTGACGGGTTTTGGGGTGGGGCTGTGGCCGGCGTTTGGGGTGAGCGATGTGGGGAATGTGGGGATTTCGTGCTTTCGGCCTTTTCAGTGTGTTTTTTGGAGGTTTTCGAGAGTTTTGCGTGGAAGGTGTGAAAAATGTGTTGACAGTTTTTTTGTGTTTCCGGAATTGGTGCAAGTTTTGGTTGTGAGCGGTTTTTCGCGGGTTGTTTGAGTTTTTTGTCGTTCAGTGTTGCAAAATGAGCTCAGAGGTGAGGTTTTACTCACCA
>JAHKBB010000052.1 GCA_018826445.1 Patescibacteria group bacterium
CTTCCAGTTTCTTTCTTTTGTCTATTGTAGCATCATCTTTGTTTTCTGCATCTTTTTTGTTCTTTTTGCTTACTTGTGGAGAGAGCAATGACTGGAAAACCTCTCCACTGCCTTTTACCCATGCTCTTTTCTTTGGAAGCAACAGATATTCGAGAAGCAAAAATACAAATTTGTAGAACGGAATGTCATGAATTTTCAAGAACGCGATCGCGGCTGTTATTCCCACAATGATTGCGACCGGCCATAGCCATACTTCCCAAAAGTAGAATTTGGCCAAACTTACATATACCGCGTATGCCAATCCGCCGCCAATACCAGAAATTATGAGCTGTTTCATAGTTACCGGCCCGATAATTGTGTCTTCTCTTTGTACGTTTTGTGGTACCTTAAACTGCATTTAGGTTCGGTTACATCGGGTTATTATATCATAAAAAAGGGGGGAGATCAATCTCCCTTGGAGCTATTTGCGTCTCTTCCTGATTTCCTTTGTTAATTCTGATATTTCGACCTTTTTTTCTGCTAAAAGTACAAATAGGTGATATATGACATCCACTCCCTCCTCGATTACTTTCTTCTTTGTTTCCTCCTTTGCAGCTTTTATGACTTCTCCTGATTCTTCTTCCACTTTTGCGCAGATTTTGTTAATTCCTTCCTGGAATAGGGAAGTGGTGTAGGAATTTTCCGGCATTTCTTTTTTGCGGGATTCAATTACTGAGTACAGTTCTTCAAATATGTTGTCTGAAAAGCACGTTTTTGTACCCTTGTGACAGGTTGGGCCTTTGGGGATTGCTTTGATGAGCAAGGTGTCTGAATCGCAGTCTGTTTTTACGTTTTTTACTTCGAGTGTGTTGCCGCTTTTTTCGCCTTTCATCCAGAGGCGGGATTTTGTACGGCTGTAAAACCAAACTTTACCCGTTTTGATGGTTCTTTTTAGGGATTCTTTATTCATATAGCCGAGCATTAAGACTTCCATGGTTTTTGAGTCTTGAATTATTGCCGGGACTAGATTTCCTATTTTTTTCCAATTGATTTTCATGATCGTATGTTTACGTTGTTCTTTTTTAAATATTTTTTAAGATCTTGAATCTCCAATTTTCTGTAGTGAAATAGGGTGGCAGCGAGCGCTGCATCTGCTTTTCCTTCTGTGAATGCTTCCAGAAAGTGGGTTTTTTCTCCGGCCCCGCTTGATGCGATAACGGGTATATTTACTGCTTCCGAGATTGATTTCAGCAGCTTTGTGTCGTATCCGGTTTTCTTTCCGTCTTTGTCTAATGAATTTATAAGAAGTTCTCCTGCTCCAAGGCGTTCCATTTCCTTCGCGAATTTTATTGCGTTTATCGCTGTGGGAGTACGACCTCCGTTTATGTACATTTCCCAGTAATTTTTGTTCCATTTTGGGTCAATGGAAATTACGATGCATTGGGATCCAAATTTCTTTGCGGCTTTTTTGACTAGCGATGGATTTCTGATGGCCTCTGAACCTATTGAAACTTTGTCTGCGCCTCTTTTGAGAAGTTCGCGGATATCTTGGAGGGTTTTTATTCCACCGCCTACCGTGAATGGAATATTTATCTTTTCCGAAATTCTTTCGACTAAATCTCTGAGCGTTTTTCGATTTTCAATTGTTGCTGTTACGTCGAGGAAAATAAGCTCATCGATTCCTTTTCTGCTGTAGAGTTCCCCGAGTTTCACAGGATCTCCAGCGTCTTTTAGATTTTTAAAGTTGATGCCTTTAACAACTCGTCCATTATCGATGTCCATACATGCGATGATTCTTTTCGCCAGATCATTTTCGGTGAAGTCTGTGATTTTTCCTTCATAGAAAGCTTTGCCCACTATTGCTCCGCAAATTTCGATTTTGCGTAAATCCTGAATACTTTCTTTGTCTGAGATTCCACCTGCCGCTATTATGTTGAATCCGAGTTGTTTCAGTTTTTTCAATGGGACGAGATTTGGTTTTGTTAAGGTGCCATCTCTTGAAATGTCTGTGAATATGACTTCTGTTATCCCAATTTTTTTGAGATTTTGTGCAAATTCCAAGTAGTTTATTTTGGTATCTTTTGTCCAGCCTGCTGTTTTCACTTTCCCGTTTTTTGCGTCTATTGAAATCACTATCCTTTCTGATCCGAATTTTTTAATTAATTTCTTGGGGAATTCCAAGTCTTCTACTGCTTTTGTTCCGATTATGATTCTTTCGATTCCGTTCTCTAGGTATTTTGAGGCGGTTTTGATATCTCGGATTCCTCCTCCCATTTGCATGGGGATTTTTATGGTTCGGCGAATTTCGAGGATTGTTCCCGGGTTTACGGGTTTTCCTTCTTTTGCACCGTCCAGGTCGACTATGTGCAGCATTTTTGCGCCTTGCCTCTCAAAATTCGCTGCAACTTCAACCGAATCTTTTGAGTAGATTTTCTTTGTGGAATAGTTGCCTTTTGTCAGGCGAACACATTCTCCATTTATCAGATCTATTGCTGGTATTATTAGCATTTTTCGCAGAAGTTACGTAATAATTTGAATCCTATCTCTCCTGATTTTTCCGGGTGAAACTGTGTAGCGTAGAAATTATTTTTTTGGACTATGGATGGAAATACCACTCCGTAGTTTGTTTGTCCCAGGATGAAATCTTCAGGCGTGTCAAAATAGAACGAATTGACGAAGTAAAAGTAGTTTTTGTCCGGGATCCCTTCGAGAAGAGGGGGTTTCCCCATAAAAGAAACTTTATTCCATCCAATTTGCGGAATTTTTACGAATTCCGGGAATCTTTTCACTTCTCCGGGTATTATGCCAAAGCATTTTGTATTGTCTTCGTGTGAGAAGTCTGCGAGGAGCTGCAGGCCGAGACAAATTCCAAGGAACGGAATTTTCA
>JAHKBB010000053.1 GCA_018826445.1 Patescibacteria group bacterium
GCCGGCCACAACCCCACCCCAAAACCCGTCAACGCATTCCCCACATCGCTTACCCCAAACGCCGGCCACAGCCCCACCCCCCATCAACACAAAATCCGGTCTCCCACTGCTTAGCCTTTATTCTTACACTGCTTATCTCGAATCTGAGTAGAGCAAGCTTTTACCTGTTCCAGGGTAGGGAAAGTCACTTTTATTATGTCAAGTAGTCCAAGATCGACTTCTTTACATTTCTTTATGTCGGCTGGTTTTGGTTTCTTGCCATCTGAGAGTTTGTAATATTTATCACAATATTCCGCTCTGTTTAGCTTCCCCACAAGCTCTTGAATGACATAATCCGCAGAATCTTTATAAAGGAACGAATATTCGGCAAGCATCTCAGCCTTATCCATGCCGCGGTCAAATTCTTCTTCCGCTTTATTGACCGCATCTAAATATTCAAAGACAGTTATATTTTTTTCCTGCATCATTACTCCCAGTTTGTCTTTCTGTTCTTTGCTAAGTTCATCGATTCCGGTGCCGGGAGTATTTTCGAATATCTCTTTCTCAATGCGTTTCATCTCTTCCTCGGAGAAAATCTCCGTCAAAAAACCTTCTCCGTGCTCAGGTGGAACATCATTCACATAGAATCCGAGCCGATCATTAAAGAACGACTCATTCCACTTGTCACCGTATGGAGCACGATTTGCCTTTTCCCACTTATCTTCGACCTGCTTCTTGAATCCTTGCGCCGTATTGGTCAAAACCTCTTTAAATTCCCCGAATTTTTCCAGTAACTCCGCCCAAACATCGTCCTTGCAGTCTATATATCTTTCAGCGTTATACTTGCCGGCTATTTTCTCGATGACTCCTTCAAATTCCTCCTCGTCGTACCAATTTTTCTCAAATACAAAGTAATCCGTCAAATCCGATTTGACGGACGGATTTGGAGTTATACTGCCGCCTTCTCCACTATTGTAAGTGACAAATTGCCGCATATACATAAGCTCCACATACGTCTTTCTGTAAATAACCGCAAGGCTTTCCGCCTTATCATTTTTGCAGGTGTAAAAAGCCTGGCGAATCTGCTTTCGAAGCTTATCCAGCTGAGCCTCCAAGATCTCTATATCGTATTGGTGACAAAAATTTCGCTGAAAAAGATCTTTAATATACTCCTTAAAATCCAATGGGCTGATAAGTGACTGCAAGAAATTGCCATAGTTCTCAAAACGCTCACTTATCGGACACGACTTATCTTTTGAGCCATATACCGCGGAGGTAACCTGAGGACCTGCGACCCCTATTGCCAGAGCCATAATACAAACTCCGGAAATTACTATTTTTCTCCAATTTCTATTGAACATCTTGTTTGTTTGCCGTCGCAAAACACGGCTTATATATTTGGTCAAATATTTGTTTAAATGATGTGAAATACATATTCATCTGGGCCATCTCCGCTCCGAGTGTTTTCAGCAATGTAGCTTGCCCGGAAACTTCACTGGCTTTTTCAAGTGCCCTAACCTGCTCTTTCACGAGATTTCTTGCGTCTTCCTGTGCTGTCTGAATGTGCTCGAGAAGCTCCTGCTGAGTCTCCTGCATATTCGAATAGCTCATAGCCTCCAAGGTAACTTCTTCGTCCAGTTCAAAATTAAATATGGACTTACCCTTAGGCACGTACCTGTTCATGAATTTATTAAATTCCTTTTCAAACGAACTAATCTGCATAAGATCGTCATTCTTCGGTATCAAAGGAGGCATAGGAACAAGAATAAGGTTTAGATTGATAAAGCTCGGAAGATCAAAGCCGGCCTTGCATTTGCCGGACTCAAAAAGATTTCCGGTAACTTTGCTCGGCATCATACTGCTCTTTATTGCCTCGTCAAACTTGTCATTGATCTTTTCAACATGACACTGAATACAATTATCCTGATCGCTGTACACACTTGCCTGTTTGTATATAAAGTCGAGCTTTATACAGATAAATTCTCCAAGACATAACCCTTGTTCCTCCTCGTAAATGTCATCAAGCGTCTCAAGCGGCCCTCCATCACTGGATTCGGCCTCTGTTGTGCCTTCTATGCCGATGTCGTCTTCGCCGCTACTGTCGCCGGCTCCGCTATCGTCACCTCCAGCACCGTCGCCCCCACTAGTAGTCCCGGCCTCTCCCGCACCTGCGCCAGCAGTAGTGGGCCCGTCATAATTCTCCACTATGGCAGCAAGATCAAAAGATGCACATATATCTCTGTCCACATCATCATTCACAGTGAGGGTCTCCTCCAGGTCTTGATATTTCGAACCTTTCCGTTCAGCTGCCTTTGCCTCCTCCGCAGAAATTCCAATGTCCGGAATTGTGTCCGTCTTTGTCGGACTGTCTCCCTCATATGGAGTAGGGGACGCCATATCCTTAAGCTTATCACCTTCATTTGGTCCCTCGGAAGAAGGCTTGTCTTCGCTATAGATATCCGACTTTGAAGCCTTAAAAAATAAAATCTTCTCAATGACATCGAGGTCATATACAAGATCGAATCCGGAATCCGAAAGCTCTCCATTCGCAAAAATTTCCATCATGGAAACCTCAGCTTTCAACTTTTCTTGCTCAACCATATCTTCACGCGCTTTCTCAAAATCTTCTTGGAACTGCGCCACACGGTCAAACGCTTCCTGCTGTGTCATATAAGAACTCTTCTGCAGAAATGGACGCGGTGAGAAGTCCAGAGCCTGTTGTGCCTCACTAAGAGTAAATCCGTAGCTCTGCGCGACAAATCTAAGCGCATCATGGTTTGGAGTGACCTCGGTCTTTTCCAAAATCATGTAATAGAGATTCTGCCCGGCATTTTCCTCGGAAGTAAATGTTAGTTTTTGAGCAGGGGAGCTTCCTTCTCCGCCCTTGGAAAACAGACTGTGGAACGTCCAACCGGGCTTGCCTTCTTCATACGCGCCTTCCTCGGCGCCTTCCTCGGCGCCTTCCTCGGCGTAACTATACGCCGGAACGATGACTCCGAGGAGAATCACCAGCACAATCCAGATTTTCAGTGTTTTTTTAAACATATTATTGGCAATATGGCGTTGTCGCATCCGCAAACCGAGCGGGATATTGCTCCACGTACTGACGGACATCGGCCAATTTATCTCTGTATTTTAATAAATCTTTAATAACTTGCTTGTATTGCTTGTGCAGTTCGAACGACCATCTAAGTTCGTTGTATGCACTCAGGGTCATGTCCAAGGCTACTTTCGATTTTGCCACCTGCTCTTTTATGAAATCCCTTTTTGAACTCGTATTTGATAAAGCGTCTGTAAGAGACTCGCTATTTTCTATATCTTTTTGAGTTGGATCCCATCTTTTGTAAAGTTCATCCTTGTACTGCTCGTATAGATCAATAGCTTGGACCGCAACGCAGAACGTTGAGACATTGTTGTCAGTTTTAAGACATTCTTCTTCGTCCAAAGACTCCTTGTTTGCGGTTTCGTCTTCGGTGATGAGTTTCTTTGCCTTAGCATTGAAAAGTTCATTCACGGATTCGTGATACGCGGTGGCAAGCTCAAAAACATCCATCTCATCATTAACTTCAAACGCTCCGGACACGGGAGTCACCCCAAAAACCGTCAGCATAGCCAGCATCAGCGCGATAATTCCTAGTTTTGTATTTTCTAATTTCATTTATTGGCAAGTTGGGACGAATCCCTTAAATTTCTTTTCAAAAGTCATGTAGTAGCCGAGCGTCTCGGCAAGGCGGTTGTTGAGTTTTCTAAGATTTTCATTAATAGACTGATATTTTTCCATCAAAATGGTCGCGCGCTTGATATTCGCGGTGGTTACTATGTGAGTTTTAAGCGGCCTGTACATGCGTTCGAGCTCTTCTTCGATGAAGTCGTCACAATCAAAATACGTTTCCAGTGTTGTTTGCTGGTTGCAATCGTGCTCTTGAAGAGAGACGAGAACGCCTGACGACAAAGTATCTTTCCACTCGGCCTTTATCGCATTGTATCGGGAAAGAGCCTCCGGTATCAGTACGGAATTTGGCTGCTTCTTTCGGAAATGAGCTTCAATGAACTTTGTAAATTCCCCTTTTCGCGTGTTTATGAGATCAGCCAACTGCTTTTGCTCCTCACCTTCCTTGTACGGACAATACACAGGCACTTCGAGCTCGGTTTTGAGCTCGTCGAAGTCTGTACAGGCAAGTTCGTCCGCTTCCTGGGCGGAAACAGCAGACGTACTTACTATGAGAAGTAGTATCAAAAGTCCAAATGTGATTATTTTCTTATTCCACATGTTTTTGTACTTTGGTTATGGTGAGTTCGTTACTCTTGCTGTAGATTTCTGTGTTTGTCTCATTTGAGATAATAGCAAAGATCGTGTCCTGTGGCAGTAAGTCCGCGGTGTTTACTATATTTGAAGGACAAGGACACGCGTTGCATTCGGGAAGTCCGATGTAAAGTCCCTCGGGAAGACCTCCGCTTAGGTCGGTGAGATCGTCAGGATCGATGATTTTAACAGCATCAGGCTCAGGCTGTTCGTCTTCAATTTCTCCTTCGTCCAAAGGCTCTTCTTCTTTCGCTTCGTAATCATCCTCAGGCGTGTTAACAGGCTCTGTGCCCGCCATGTATTCGTCGTAGTCTGTTACGCCGCCATTATCGGTATCAGGGTCGAGAGGATCTGTGCCGACTTCCAGGATCTCTTTTTTGTCCGTGAGTCCATCACCGTCTGTGTCCTTGCCGGCATCTTTAGGATTTTTTGGATCAAGGCCGTATTTGTTTTCATCATTGTCCATCAGTCCATCGCCGTCGGTGTCCGTTAGGTAGCAGTTGTATATATCAAGCACTCGTCCGGCAATCACGGCAAATTCCCCGCGGGATAGTATTTTATTTGGTGTCAATGTTTCCTGAGCGGTTAAAAGATACGAAGTTTCCGTGAGATCGGCCTCTTTTGCGTACGGCTTTAAATTAATGGCGATTCGGAGATACGGATCATACCAAGCTTCACCTTCTTGAACTTCAATTTCTTCCGGCAATGCAATGATGCCGAGAGTATTTGCCGCTTCCAAAATAATCTTCGCGGCTTCCGCATACGTTATGTTGTGTCCCGGCTTAAACGGCGCGAGATCAGTTACGGGATCTTTTTCACCGAGATATCCGGTAATAAGTCCTTGGAAGAACGATTCCTTTACAACAGCGTAGTACCAAGGATCGGTTGTGGATAGGTACGCGATATCGCTGAAGAACGAAGGTGGTTTGTACGCGGCTTCACGCGGATAAATACAAAGTATCTTTAAGATAATCTTTGTGAATTCAGCACGCGTAATATCCTGTCCCGGCTTGAATACAAAGCCATCATTCGTCTTGTACCCCTCAAGAATTCCAAGATCTCTGAGCTCCTGCACCACGTCAAAATAAAGACTTCCCCGCGGAACATCGCTAAATTCAATCTGCTCCAGCTTCTCCGCAATTTCCTCCGGGATTTTTTCCGGAGCAAATTCGAATTTAGGAACCCTTGCCATCATTTTGTCAGGAATTTTTCCTATGTTATCTGTGCTGTATGGAATATAAATCTCAAATGCGGCTGTGGCGCCCTTATAGTAAACTTCAAACACAAACGGCTCTCCTTCTTTTACTTCCAAAGTTGCGTCTTCATTGAGAATATAAATATTTCCGGCAGGATCCACGACCAGGAGCCTTTCATTATTTGTCTTATTTAAAACTTGAACTCCGCCACCGAAATCTTCGACGTCCGCGGGAATCCTTTCGACAATCAGAATGTCATTCTCGTCCATGTCCTTTATTTCAACAGAATTTTGATCAAAAGTAATCTCGCCGATTTGGACATCGGAATTCGCGTCCGCGACAAAGAACGTCGAGAGCAATGTATTTCCATTTTCATCCTTTATCTCGATGTGAGTAGGGGCATATGGATCAACGGAAGTTGGATACGCCTCGATTGTGTAACCATCTTTCACATTGAATTCGGGAACTATTTCTACCGCAACATTTCCTTCACTATCCTCCAGTGCCAGAGCCTCATCCAAATCCATCTCCTCATCCCTAAACAGTCCATTGAAGTCGGTTTTAGTCGATGTAAGGACATCAAAGGAGTCACCACGCTTTCTGACAATCTTCACAGGAATATCGGCTTCAGCGGCCGTGATAGAACCCGTAACAAATCCCTTTGTCGTTGAATCCTCATCCAAAGAAACACCGGGAACATAAATTTCTATAGTGATATCCTGAGATGCTTCATTATTCGCCTCGTCTTTCACGATAAGCTTCGCATTAAATGTCTGCGGCTTCTCATACGGACCAAGCTTGAACACAGGATCTTTTGCCGGCGCATATATATCTATGGCTCCATCTGAATCCAAATCCAATCCAAAGCTCACAATATTAGATTCCATGTCAAACGATCCCTTCGCGCTAATCTCAAATTCCTTCAAAATAATTTCTCTAACCTCGGTTTCGGAAACAACAGGGAATGGAACGGTTTTGTCCGCACAAACCTGCGGTGAAAGAAGTGCAGTTTCCGAAACCGTACTTCTATTACCCTGCTTATTAAATGAATACACATTCGCGTAATAATCACCATTTTCAAGCTCAAATATCATAGAGGAAGAGGTAAGATCGGAAAGTTTCAATAGCCTAAACGTCTCGCCCTCTTCGACAACCGCCTCGGCTCCACCGGGATATTTGACGATCACATCATCATTCGTGGCCGTGAATTCATCACCAAATGCCAATGCCATTCCATTTTTCAACTCCTGAGTATCAACTCTATCACCAACTTTAATAAGCTCAACATTTCCACTAAACACCTCCACGTCCACACCATTCACATACGAATCAGGGATCTTGTACACTTGATACTTCTCAAGCTCAATCCGCTCTGTGGTCTCATCATCCACATGCAGGGTGATTGAGGCTCCGCTCATCGCATGCAACACACTTCCGGCTTTCGCCCGGACCGCGCGGGAACCAAGCATAACTCTCTCATACGATTCAAGGCTCGCTTCGCCCCCAACATAAACCCACGCTTCATACTCGTTCGCAAGAACGCTGTTTATCTTATGAGTTCCCTTGCGCCTATGAAGTACAAATTCATATCCATATAGATCCCCCGCATTTGCAGGCTTGAAATTGACCTCCGCGGTCTGGTTGCTTTCTTCCGGCGATTTGAACATATTCACGGAAGGATACTTTGGTTTGAAGTCATTAACATCGTATCCGGTTTTCAAATCGCTATCCGCCTTTTTATCCGGACTTTCTTTGTAATTTTCTTTTATATAAATGTTTCCACCAATATTTAAGATAATGTCTTCGTCATTGTCATTGTCTGTGTCCACATACACAATTTGAGACTCGGTTTCCATTTCCTCCGTGTACGACATCAATTTTTTTCCTCCGGTTTCCGGTGTGAATATATAAATTCCCCTCAAAATCTTTTCATCGGAATCGTCGTAGTCTTCCGGATCAATATTTATGTCTATTCCAAGCGCTTGTGAATTCTTGATTCCTTCATTCACCTTGGACATGACTTCCGACTGAGTGTATTTAGGGGGATCTCCGGCAAGCATTCGCGAAACAAATCCTCCATCAGTAATCTGGCTGGCGATGAGTTTCAATTCCTCTCTCATCGCGGGAACGTCGTCAATGTCCGCGGTACCCGCATCCGGCACACTACACGCGAGCATAGAATCGTCCATATAGCCGTTTATCGTAGCTTCTAACCGCAATTGATCGCCATCTACATTGTATTCATCCCGGAAATCCTCAATCGCTCTGGCATAATTTTCGAAATAATTTTGATAGTCTTTGTATGCGCCGCTTTCCAGATCGAGTTTGAGCGAATTCACATCAAACGGCAGCTTAGGCGAAGTGATCTGATCAACGTAATTCGCAAAATCCTTAAACGCGTTATTAATCTCCTTTACAACCTCGTCATCAACAACCTGATTCCAAGACTCCGCGGCTTTTTCTATGACCTTCATCATCGGATTCGTATCCAGCTGAAGGTTCATAATCGTTGTGAGCTTGATCTGATCTACATAACTATATGAAATCTTTGGATATTTGATCGCAAACGCCATTTCAATAGGCATTACAGGCGTAAGACCGCGCTCTGTGAGGCTCTCCACCTGCGTTTTTAGTCCAACTTCCGGTACCGGGATAAATCCCTTCTTTATCAAACATAAAATCTTTAGGATTTTCTCCAAAGTCGCAGTAAGTTTTACGATAACCTTCGGTAATTTTGGAATTGACGGAGCCTTCGGCAATGAAGGGAGCTCAATCATCGGTATTGGCGGCAGATTCGGCAAATCGGGAATCTTTGGCGGTCCCGGAATTACAGGCAGGTCGGGCAGTTTTATCTCAATGTCCGGCATGATGGACGGAAGCCTGATACGTGGAATCGGCGGAATAATAATCTTTGACGGACGAAGCTTTAAGTCAGGCACAATAAACTTCATTCCAAGGTGCAGTTTTGAGAAGTCAAATACAAAGTCGGGCAATTTCGGCAAAGGAATATCGGGCGGCGAAGGTATCGCCATAAATAGTTTCAATAAAAGTTCCATCGTCGAAAACCTTTCCGATTTACATTCATCACATGCCGTTTCATAGTTCAACGTGAGATCAATAACCGCTTTCCACGTTTCGATATCTTTCTTTATCTTTTCAATCGCCTCAATCCAATCCGTTATTCTCTTTTGCTGCTTCTTCATCCAGCCAACGACAAGATTTAATATAACATCCAAATAACAGATTACCTGCCTAATATATTTAGCCTCAAGCTGTCTCCACGAAAGTATCTGTTTTGGGAACTTCTTCCACTCGTCCATAGCCTCAAGATTTTTCTCCACCGCGCGTATCATCTTCGTCGCATCCACAAATACTTTGTCACAAACGGTTTGATAATCGGACTTGCCAACATTTTCCTTCTTTTTGAGCTCGCCATTTTCATACGTCACAAATCCACACGTATGAGTTTCAAAGAATCGCTGAATCTCCTGAATAAAATCAACTTTCCACTGCTCCCAATCTCTCTTCACTTTTTCAATCTCCTGCGGCGTAATCATCGGAACTTTTAGCACAACTTCCTTTCCTTCCAACTTCACGAACGGGAATCTGTTCAGAGCGGTCATGAAGTCGAGATACGTATTCATATTTTTGAATCCTTCAATGGAAGAATGGAATTCACGCGGGATATAATCCAAATCCGGACCGGAAACCGCGTCCGCGGCGCCAATTCCGGGATACAGAATATATATGTCGGGAAGATCCGTAAGCATTGTAATAATATTTTCAATTTGCCTGTCCACCCAGTTCACAATAACGCCCGGGAAACCGGGAATACGTACATTTACGGAACCATTCGCGGCAATATTGTATTGACCAAGATTAAAAGACGTTGCGTCGTCTCCGGACACGTTTTGATTTCCCGCTCCCATACTCGATCCATTCGCCTGAACGGTCGTATATCCGGAAGAAGTGGACTGCTCAACGGTCGAAACAACGGACATGGCGCCGGACATCGCCTTGCTCGCCAAATCACCCAAGAAATCGCATGCACCGGACGGCACCATAGGCGGCGCGACAGAGATGCACCAGATCGCCGGATTAGGAGGCGAAGAGTATGGCCCTGCGCAGAACGACAGTGCGACACTTGCCGTCATGGTAGGGGAAACATACATTCTGAACACGGAAGGCGCTGTACCGCTTGTGACTATAGGCAGGGAAGGCATGATTCCGAACACATAGAGAGGTATAGGCGGTATAGGAGGCTGCATTATAGAGTTCGATCCGGGAACAAAGAACGCGTAATTGAACGGCATCGGCAGACATCCTCCGGAGCACGTTAGAAATGATATTGCGTCTTCCACGGCGTTCGCGGCCACGTCCGCAAGGTCGTTCAACGCCGCCATTGGATTCTTCGCATATTCTTCCAACATATTCTTTTTGTCTATATCCGCCATCTGCTCGGCCATGGACTTCTTTTGATCAGGGAAATTGTCCCAGCAGTCAGGAAGTCCGTCATAGTCGGAGTCGGCGGAGCGGCCGGCCAAAGCCGATTTGCTTTTTGCGAGGATATCCTCTGCGGTGGTGGGAGCGGAAGAAGAACCTTCTTCATTTTCTTCTCCGGGCTTTGGCGTCACAAATGTTTGATACGCAATTCTATCTTGAGAATTCTTTAGAGCAGTCGGATCCGTGTGATAGTAAACCACCTGTCCGCTTGGATTTTGTTCAGGACGCGCCTGAATATCCGGATAATTGTCTTTTGAATAATCCTTATGCGAAATAGGTAAGTCCTTGCCCAGACTTATATTCACTTTTGGCACAGAACTTACGGTAGCGAGATACGAAATCGTCTTGCTTCCATATGCGGGAATGCTAAATCCGCTAAATACGTAAGGACGTGTCTGAAGTCCGGATTGAAGAACCTTGCATCCATCACATTCCAGACTATCGAGCCTTGTATCCAGCATCTCCGATCCCAGATCATTTATAAACACATTGTTCAAAGTCGAGCCGGAATTATTCTTCAGTAAAATAGTGGTTTTTACAGTGTCACCAACCTCCATGTTTTCGCCATTTACATCTTCCATCTTTTTGGAAGATTGAACTTTCATAAGGGGATCAAGGTCGAGACGGTTGAAATAAATGTCTGTATCCGCCCTTGCGCCCAAAACGTTCTCTTCGGACGCAAAATACCGGGCGGTGGCAACCGCATCTTCATGCGAAACATCAGACTCACTTTCGGCCAGAACAAGCGCGAACGTCCTCTCGGCATCATTAAGCTTAATTCCGGAGTAATGTATCCACACATTGGAGGATAAATCCACCCCGGCATCAACCTGCAGGCCAAGATTGCCGACTGTCTGAACATTCGGCTCAAAAGTGCCGCCGCCATTGTAGAAAGCAAGTATCTTCCCGCCGGTATCCGATCCAATAACATCGATGTCGCCGTCATTATCAATATCTCCGGACCGCATGACGTACATCTTGCTGTCGATATCAAAGTTCAAAGATTCCCGTTCAAAATATCCATGATCATTTCGGTATAAATACATGCAAAGTTCGCCTTCCTTACAACTTTCTTTCGTACTTATGAACAAATCATCGTCGAGGTCCATATCAAAATCGCCGGAAACAGCGCTATAAATGCCGTTTGTAAGGTTTATGAACACTCCTCGGTCCTTGAAACGACTAGCGGTCGGAACGCGCTCTAAAAGCCGTATTTCGCCACTTTCATACACTGCGAACATGTCCTTGTCTCCGTCGGAATCGAAGTCTATCGAAATCAAATTCTGCATCAGCTGATCTCCCTGATAAATCATGCTTCCAATATCCTGCGTGAAATCTTCGTCAGGATTTCTTATAATCCTCACAGTCGGATCGCCAAGCACAACACCGATTTCTGAAGGATAGTACATATTTGAAACACCCACACTGTTGCCGGCGGCAAATAAAAGCATGTGTTTATTCGTTCCACGGAATCCGACACTGCCTTGCGTGTCCGCATCCTCCAAAGATTCATATGGGAATCCGGGCTTCTGCGGTCCGGAAAGTTCGCGAGTTGGATCAAGAACCTTGTATCCTCTTGAATTATGTGTGGAATTTCCGGAATATCCGGGCTCGAATTTCAAATCCTTCGTCTTTGGAATGACATAAACACCAGGATCAAGGTACAAAAGACTTTCGTCTTCTTCCAAAGTTTGTACAGAAGGCCAATCAGACTTAACGAAATATAAATTCGCAAAGTTGTTAATTCCCTTCATCAAATTCAAGTGGAAGAAAGGAGTTTCTTCCGGCATGGCAGGGTATTCAACGGAAAACATCTTATTTGCAATTTCCATGCTTCCATTCTGATATATTCGACCGATCTCACCATTTTTATTCAAAATACTAAAGCCGTTATCAACCTCCACATATGAAATATCGGTGTCCTCGACGAGTTTCTTTATATAGAAACCATCTCCCGCATCCTCCGGAATATCCTGATCGGTAATCACAATCGAGCTCGACGTATCCGGAACGACTACGACATCAAACACATCCTTCTTTGTCGCAATATTTTTTACGGAAATTCTATTTGCAACCGCATTATCATTCGCGGGGTGGAATGTTGGGAGATACACATCCGCTTTATTGATTTGAAGTTTTCCGTTAAGAGGGATATTCACTACAGTTTCATGTCCTTTTGGATCAGCCAGTAGGGAAGTGACAGATTGGATTTTGCCCGCGAAGGTCAAAAGTCCACCGAAGTAATCTTCTTTCAGAATGTCTCCAAACGAGCTTCCCAAAAGCGAAACATACAAAACATTTGGATCGGACGCCGCAAAATCTTTCGCGAAAAGTCTGTTTTTAACTTTTATTGAAAGCGTCGCAGGCGGAAGTCCGGGGCTTTCGGCAATTATATTCACAAATCCGCTCTTGCTCTCTCCAACAAGTGTCGCATTCGCCTTTCCGCCGGTGAATTTATTTGTAACCTTCGTAAATTTCGCGAATTCTTTTGTAGCTTCGGTAATTCGGAATATTACGGCGGTATTTGAATCGTAATTAACGAGATTATCACGCGCGTCATACAGCTCGGCAGTTAATGTAAGCTCGTTATCCCCATCTGTTAGAAGTGAATCCTCAGAGGCAAAAAGCTTCATCTTTACGCCTTTGTTCGCAACTACGCTGACATCAAAGGTGCTAGTCTCAAATCCGTTGAGCAAAGCGGAAATTTCCGCCTTTCCGGCAATTTTTCCGGGCTTGAACTCTATCGTCGCCTGTCCACCAACAATTTCTTTCACAGGCTCCTCCGAAAATGTTCCCAAATATCCGTCCGAGACGGAGAAATTCATTGTCCCATTAAAATCCTTAACGATGTCGTAGTTTCCATCCACAACTTTCGCTTGAATCAAAGCCTTGTCATCGGAATCCGCTATCAAAGTTGAATTCGACGTAATAATATCCACATAAATATCATCCCGCACCGACACGACGGTGTCTCCTTCCGCAAATACCTCCAGCACGGGCATATCAATAAACGCGCGGATTTCCGCTCTCTCGGGATCTTCAGAAGATATCAAATCCACAATAGGCGCATTACTGTACGCTGTCAGCTGTATACCATCCGCGCTTTTGTCCTCATCTACACTTTCGTCCAGATATGAATCTCCGTCTTCAATCAAAACAGTCACTTTGTACGGCGCATTTATCGCCGCGTTTCCAAACGCGTCCCGCGGAATTATGGTAAGCGGAGTTTTTGACACACCGCCCGCCTTCAAAATGTATGATTTCGGAACAATATCAATGCTTACAGGAACGCCGGGATAAGCATAAATCTCTTTTCCGTCAGGCGGAATCGGTTGATCTACAAGCTCAGCCCGAACATTTGCAAATCCGGCCAAAGTCTTTGACTTTATAGTCGTTTCCGCAATTCCATTTTGAACTTTTATTTTTTGGTATGGGATCTCAATATGGCTTCCGCCATCCACTAATGAAAATTGAACAATACTTTCATTGTCGCTATCTAAAACTTCCGCTCTCGCGTACAATATCGACTGCCCGTCCGCAAGAACTTCGTCCGTATATTCAACAAATTCAATTATTTCAGTTGCCACCTCTTCTCCTTCTTCCACAGAAACTTCAGGAACTTCTTCCTCCGAAACCCCTTCTCCAGAAACCTCCTCATCACTTTCCTCAAACACCAATTCCTCATCTACATTGCCGGTAACATAATACCCATCCAACAAATCAGAAATTTCTTCGTCCTCTACATCCGGCACTCCAAAATTATCCATTGCGAGCTCACACATGCTCTTCGCTTTCGGCGCATCGTCCCCGCTCACGTGAGGGTCTGTGCCTTTGACAAGTTCTTCAAGGTCATAAACTCCACCCATGTCCGTATCGACCATCCCGGGATCGGTCCCAAATATATTTTCTTCGAGATAATCCGGAATTCCATCCCCGTCCCGATCATCTGCATAACAATCGTACTTAGCCAAAATATATGAAGCCATGTAAGCAAACTCTCCACGCGTAATACCATCTTCGAGCCAAGTCTTCAGTGTAAACGAAGAGCCGCTTTGTGTCTGCAATGTGTAATATTCAATGAATTCTTCAGATGATAAAGAGTCCAGCTCTGCAAACTTTCCGCGAGGGAAAATACCTTCTCTCTGAGCGGCAACAATATAATTAAAGTACCAAGTCGCGCTTTCAACCTCCAAGTCGGTCACCTCAATCCCCACGGTTTCCAAAATAACTTTCACAGCTTCAGCCCGGGAAATACTATTCTTCGGCAAGAAATACCCCCTAAATTCATCACCCTTATATCCGGAAACGATCTCTTTATTCTTCGCATCCGCAACACAATAAAGGAGGTCAGGATTGATATTTGTATCAGGGAACGCACCCTTTTCATTGTACTCAGCCATCACTTCCCCCTTCTTTTCCTCACTGAATTTATCACAACCGACACACACAACCCCCAGATCAATCTTTACAAATTCTTCGCGAAGCAAACTGTGCCCGGGCTTGAAAGTGCCATCCGCGTATCCTTTCAAAACGCCGCGCTTATAAAGATGTATAACACTATCATAATATGGATGTTCGGCTGACATGTCCGAGAATAAAAGCGAAGAAGGCTTCATCGGATCATATCCATCCTCCAGTTCCTCACTATCGGTGTAGCCGTCACTGTCCGTATCCGGATGCAAAGCGGAAGTTCCAATGATGAGCTCGGTAAGATCCTTGAGTCCATCCCCATCCGTATCCGGATCGGAGCTTTCATCTGTGAACTCCTCGGCATATGCGACGGGAACAAAAGCTTCGTATTTAGATGCCGCATATTTGTTTACGCTATTAAACTTCGGAGCTGCATAGAACTCAAACAACACAGTATCTCCGTCCAAAACCTCAATAACAGGATAGTTTTTCGTATTTTCCTTAATCTTCTTGGTCAACGGGTCCATCAAAACAATCTGCCCCAGAGTGGTAACAATTCCATAAATTTTCTCCCCGCTCATTATATAAACATTTCCGGTCAATTTTTCGCAGTCCTTGCCAAATTTGCCGATCTCAAATTCATCACCGGGGATCATGTCTTTTATAAACACACCGGAAAGCTCGGCTATATCAAAATCAGTCGCAACACCGGTCACTTGAACCTCCGGCTCGTTTGCGATAATCATCTCAGACGCAATCTCCTCTCCCGTTTCCTTGTCCTTTATGGACAAAGTAAGAGGCTCGCCATCCTCCGACTCAATCTCAACCTTGTACCCGTTATCGGTAACCTCTATCTTTCCATTCTCATCGACTTTCGCGACCTCCTTGCCATCATCATTTGTAATGCTGAAAACAGACGACCCCTGCTGTGTAAACATTTTGCTTTCTTCAAGTTTTGTAATGAAGGTCGTAAGTTTCAGCGACTTCTTTGTTGTCAGCACAACTTTCGAATTTGAAGTGAGATTCTTCGGCCTGTTTACAGTCGTCGCATAGAGAGTGAACTTGCCCTCCAGATCTGTTGAATTTAACGTAAAAGTAGTTTGTCCGCCGATCAACGTAGCGGGTTCAACACTACCCAAAGTCGCGATCTCTCCATTAGGGGAATTTACAATAAAAAGATCGATCTGAGAGAAACTGTCGTAGCTCGCGGCCTCGTCCTCCGCTGTGTACGCAGTCACAGTCGCAATCAAAGAATCCTTTCCATCCGCGCGCATCACGTCTTTGGAAACAGTCAGCTCTATCCGCGCGGTTTCTTGCGCTTTGTCCGGCATTCCGTCCCCATCTTCGTCTTTTGCCATTTCCTGAATAAAGTCGATCAAATCCTCTCCATCTCCAATATTTCCGGCAAGCCCGCAAGCTTGCTCAACTTGGAATCCAAATTCAAAAGCGACAAGGCTGGATAGCCACTCAATGATTTCCGGGAACCAACAGGTAAATATATTGCAAGTACCGGTTTTTTCTTTATCTCCGGATTCCAGATCATCAAGCTCTTCTTGAAAGTTTTCCGCCTGCTCGCCGGCGGTATCAAATTCCAAGTCTTTATCCGGCGTATCTCCGTTAAAATCAATATCAAAGGAAAGCTCATCTCCATCCGCGACCAAGTACATCGCTTCAAAACCTTTGTCGGTATCCGCGATATACGCCTCCTTGTTTGGATTTAGATAAGTTTCAAATACATATGAATGTTTCTGATCAATCTCCAGATTATTCCATTCAGCGGCATCCGCTATCGCGTCCTTCCCAACAACCAAAGGATTCGTCGGCTTTACGAGTAGAGAAGTGAGAGCTCCGGAATAATTTTTACCAACACCGGAGAGCCCGGAAAGACCGTTTAACTTTGCCTCAATGGTCTGAACCTTCTTCACGAAATCCTCGTAACTTTTCGCATCAAATATGTTGGGGTACACAACCTTTTGCCCTGTACCTTTGTTTTTCAAAGCAAAGGAAATATATCTTGGATCATCCACAGGAATTACATTCGCAGTGCCGCTTTGAACCTGTTCCATGACGGTTTGGTTCGTAGGTTCTTTGTGCTTCACTACACTTGAAACCTCAACTCCCTCAACAAATTCAGGGATAACTTGGAAATTTATGTACGCATCATTACTGCAATCGTTCTCTTTCTCGACCGGGGTACAGTAAGTTTTCGCGACTTCGGTTTCCAATAAAATCTTTGAAAATTCATCCCAAGAGTTAGGAATTGCGTACTGTGGACTCGCCTCGTCCGGCTCGTCCACCAGCGTATCTCCATCATTGTCGATCCTATCCATTCGCCCGAAGTTCAATGCAATCTCTTGAAGTTTCACCTTGAGACCGCTGTTCCAAAGACTTTCGATGCTAGAGAAAACGTCCTCGCCCGATTTGTACCTGATAATAATGTCATACGGATTCAAGGTTTTAATAATTGGAAGTTGATCCGGCAATCCATCAGAAGACTTAACGCCGGTTACATTATTGTATTCATCTTTATTGTAATTTTTCTCCAGATCAGCGGCTCTCTCATAAAAATTATCAGCCATTTTTAAATAATCCGTATCATCATCTATGTACAAAAGCGGCGCCATAAATCCATAACCTGAATCGGGTCCTTTAAACCCGAGAATTAATTGCTTTTCACTCCCAATTCCAAAAGAATCGTACACAGACACAATATCATAAGGAACTCCCTTCATGAATTCATAAGGCTTAAAGTTATAACAACTCCTAAAATCAGTCTCCTTAATTGCATCGGTGATTAGAGTCCCGCCGGCGGCATCATATACAGGAACCGTGGCCGCACTCGGTGAGCACATCTGCGGATTCTGAAAATTAATCATCTCGCAGCCGGCCGTAAAGTATCTAAAATTCGTGAGCTTCTTCTTGCTCTTTTTTTCAATCTTCCCGTTTCTGTAAAGAAGCACATCAACGATATCTTTGTTGGCTCTGTCGACATGCTTTCCGTAAAGCGCATTATCGACTGTCCAATTTGTATTTATCTTTTTCCCGTCAATCTCCAGGATTACATCGCCGGCTTTAAGACCAATAGGATTTTCAAGCATATCGCCGTCATACGCCTTGAATATAGCCGGAGTTCCGGATACGAGATTATCCCGCACAACAGCCCCGTAATTGTATTTGTTGTCTGTTAAAGCAAACGCCTCGGAAGGCGAAAGGATCTCGGCATTTGCCCCCAGAGACGGAATTCCCTCCCCGTATTTTCCGTCCTTTAATTCAACCCAAATAGGACCTTCTTCACTGGTTTCAATCCATTCGGAATAACCGGTGGATTTCTTGGCTTTCAAAATATACTTAATCGCGACTTTGTCGCCTCTCTCATGCTTGGTAATAATATCCAGCACGGAATTCTGCTGTGTGATTTTCTCTCCGTCGATTGTCAAAAGAATGCTTCCCTCCGTAAAAGCCTTCGTTTCATCGGCTCCGCTTTTTGAAACTATTTTTAAAATTTCCGCTCCGTAATCGTATTTCCCATCTGTTTTCGAAAGTGCTTCTTCAGGAGTCAATGAATCCACAAGCAATCCGAGTTTCGGAGCCAAAGTCAGCGTCCTGCTGTCCATAATCCTGTTCATTTCGACCAATTGAGACTCATCATTATATGAACCCCTGTTCAAACTGCATTTTTCGACAGTATCAATAAGCTTGGCCGGCACGCCATTTACATAAAGAGAGCCGTCTTTTCTGAGCGAATGATTGAAAAATGTCTTCTTAAACGACAAATCTTCTTCATCTCCAACATCTATGGTTCCCTGAATTACGACCTGCTTCGGCAATTTTATCTTTTTCTGCAGGTCATTCTCCACAATCGCATCGATCTTCTCTTCGATCATGTCATTCACAAGCCGCAAATAGTACCTCGTGAAAAAATCCTTCTTTGCTATGAGTGAAACAGGCGTTTCCTTTGAATCTCCCCATCTGCCCGTATATTCCGCAAAATCATTCACCTTGCTCAGGTATTTCGTGAACAGCGAAGTGTACGAAGCATGATATTTCTCGATCATATCCTTCGTGAAAATATCCGGAACACCGCTCATAGCTTCAGCCATTGAATCCAGATCAATTCCTTCTTCAACCGCGTCGCTAAGAGCGTTCCCGCCTTCAATAGGCTGAACCTGTGTAGCTGTCGGAGCTTCTTCAAATCCCGGATCGCCGCCGTCATTTATAAGCTCTCCCATCTCTTCCTTCATCATCTCGACCAAATTGCCGGTGAGCTGGCCCAACCATTTATTTGTGAATCTGTTGTACGCAAGGTCCTCGGCGTTCTTTATATAATTTTGATAGAGGTTGTAAATCGATTCGTTCAAATTATGCTTTTGGAAATTCAAATCCGCGTAAAAAAGTTTCTGGTCAAATTCCGCGAAATCCGGATGCCCGATATGATACAGATGGTTCTTGTCAAAATATTCAGCCAAAAGTGAAGCCCCCTCAACACCATCTCTCGGCGGCCGTATTACTCCATGCCAAATCTCAGCCTTCGGGGTCTGAATTTCATTGTTAAACTCAAATTCCTGCGTTTCGGGATTGTAAATGTATGACTTTTCCTCGAAATCAACGTAAGGAATGACACTCGGAATGTAATTTCCCTCCTTATTCACAACCGGAAGCGGAATGTCCCCGATCAAAACGGTCCCAATCAAATGACTTTCCTCGTCCTCTTCGCCATCACCCTCAAAATACAAATTTTCCAGCATGTCCCGAATGTCCACAGACGTATCCGTGTCCTCAACTTCTATGATATATACTTTCGTGCCTTCCAGCTCCTTCTCCAAATCTTCTCCATACCGAACAATCCTCGCCTTCAGCGTGCCTTCATTTAAATCACTCTCGTATTCATCGATAAGGCCGTCATAACTTGCAAGACCCCCATACACGCCATCATCGACAAGAACGGCCACCAGATCATAGTAGGGGAGCTTGTCTGTCATGGTATTTCCCTCCGTATCTTCTCCTATACCGAAAATGTCGGCAAAAAAAGACTGATTCCCCTTGGCCATAACAACATCTATGTGCATGACATTAACCAGTACGAAACAACTGAGTACAACACTACAAAGCTTTTTTTGCCAGCTTTTAAAAGTCATATGATTGTCCTATTTGTAACGCCACATACTTGCGGTATATAGCATTAAATTAAATTATAACAGATTGGAAACAGATTGGAACAAAGGAGGGGAATATTAGGTTGAGAAAAAGTGTAGATATTGCGATACTTTGAATTCGTTCACTCAATAAAGAAGAGGCTTTTAAATTGTTTTTTGAAGACTATTTTGCTACCACGGCAATCTTGTGGCAATGCCTCTCGGAACCATCACAAGGACTAGCTTTCAATCTATTAATCAGGTCAGGAACGGTAAATCCTTCCCAGACATTATCCGCCAGAGCCTGCTCTTCCTGTGAACCATGATTTCCGTTGTGACGTAATTCCATCTTTCCAATCAGCGTATAACCACGTGTCAGTTTCTGATAATAATAGTAGCCTTCACATCCCGCGACTGCCGTCAGACCATCCGGATCTTTAGGGAAATTATCGGCTTCGAACATAGCCCCCAACGTTGAACTTTCAGTCACGCATTGACTTTCAGGAAGTCCGGCTTTGGTGGCGTTATATCTTTCGACAGCCATAACAATATTCCCAAGATGCACAATCCTTTGAGTGTCTCTCCTTTGCTTGAGCGCATTTAGCGCGTACCAAGACGCGACAAAAATAGCAACAAGCAGTATTACCACGAGAACCCAAAGTGTCTGATTACATAAACGTTTGTTTAGCATGAGACCGTTATTATTTGTTGCTTTGTACGAATTGAATATAGCAATCCGCATCAACCGTAGGTTTTAATGCATTTATCTTCGCCGCCGTCACCTCAGTATTGTCGAGGACTGAACACATGCCCGCGGTGACAGGTTCATAATTTCCTAATTGACCCTCCGTGAATTCCAGACTTGCAACCACTACGCAATACTTACCCGTCTTGAAATAATGATAA
>JAHKBB010000054.1 GCA_018826445.1 Patescibacteria group bacterium
AGGTCGAGGGTTAAGGGTTTAAAAAGTGTCTACTAAATGGGGTACGGATCACAGAGATTGAGGGGATTACCTTGTTATTAAAATAATTCTAACCCTGGCAATACCAAAAAACAAACAAAGCGGCGACATAGGTGAGCAAGAAGTGGTTAAATTTGTGCCATGCCCGAACTGCGGGAAAAAATTGATGCAACTACCACCGAATTTTCCTATGTATGATGTGCAATGCACAGGGTGTACATTTAGAGCACAGGTGAAAACAAACAATTGCAAACCAAAGAATGTGATTCTTGGAGCTGGTTATGACATTTATGAAAAGGTATTAAAAGCAGGATATCTAGCACCTCCTTTAATTGTGAATTTCAGATGGGAGAAGAAAGGTAAGCTGTACCAGGAAATCCGATTTTATCCTTTCGTTGCAAAGGGAAACATCAAGAAATATACTCTTTCTCCAAAAGCAAGAAGAGCAAATTACAGAATGTTTCGATATGAGAAGTTGGATAAAGTACCTTTCATGACTTTATATCAATCTATTGATCCAAATTCCAATCACCAATGCCCACCGAACAACTCCTCCAACTAGTAAAGGGCGGCGAACTCGACCCATTCAGCCCCAAAATTTCATAAAAACTTCATAATTTTTTAATCAAAATTTAATCTTCCTGTGCTAAAATACTCAGCACACTTATTTGCATAACATCAAACACATGCCCATTCCGGACGACAACCACACATTCATCGACAAATCATTCGACGGCGAACCCATAGTCTTCCACGAGAAGCCAATAAATCCCAAGAATTACCCGACATTCGAAGAATACCTGGAAGCCCTAAGAGTAAGAGAGGAATTTCATGAAAGAGTGAAAGAAGTGGACAAAATCATCAAAGAATCCAAAACAGAAAAGGAGTACGGGGAGAGAATTAGGGAGTTGGGGTTCACTTCACATGATTTTTAAATTTAATCAACTCAATAATTCGGAATAGCCATTTTTTTAAGCTTGACGCCCGCCAACCGTTTATGATATGCTACAAATACATAGTATATCCTAAACACTATTCAGGTATGCCATCACGACGAGACACATTTTTTTCTCCCTTCAACGAATTTCCTTACTTCACAAAGGAACTGCTTCGGGAATCCGCGAAAAAATTTGCTATGCCAAATTACATTCTAAATTCTTATATCTATAAAGCCTTGAGAAATGGTGAGATTATAAGCTTAAAGCGGAATTATTATGTAACGCGCCCTTTTTACGAAAAGCACAAAACAGATACGAGTTATCTTTTTTCACTGGCCAATATCTTGCTTAAACCATCATACATCAGCCTGGAAACCGCCCTGCAGTACTACGGTCTCTTCGCGGAAGCCGTTAATTACACTATAAGCTCGGTTACATTGAAATTACCGAGAGAATTCAAGAATCGAACTGGAAGGTATTTGTATCGGAAAATAAATGAAAAATTATTCACCGGTTTTCAGATCGTGGAAGAAGAGTTTAATTTTACAATCGCACTTCCGCATAAAGCGATTTTCGATTATCTTTACTACCACACCAACCGTTTTACAAAAAATGTGCATCCCGATCTACCTGAAGAACTTCGAATTGATACGGACAGCCTCTCACCGGAAGAAAAGAAAAAACTAAAAGATATTCTCACTCAATTTACCTCAATAAAAATGCACCTATGAACATACTAACGGAAAAATTAAAAAAAGTTGTAAGCGTACGGCGAGCCGAAGGAACGCCGGACAATGCGATTATTAATGCCCTCAAAGAAGAACTGCAGTATCCGGTGTTGGATTTTATCTATAACAGCAAAGCGTACTCTCGTTTGATTATGTACGGAGGAAGCCTTTTGAGAATAGCTTATGGGCTGTCCCGAATGTCTGAAGATCTGGATTTTCAGACAGATACGAAATTTGATTTTAAAAAATTTGAAAAAGATATCACTGCACACTTTAAAACGACCTACGGAGTTGATATTGAGATAAAGATAAAAACGGAAAGGCTCACAGGAACCGACTTTGCATATATAAAATTTCCCGGAATGTTGGAGGAAATCGGGTTAAAAGGACACGGTATATGGACAAAGTTACAAATACGTTTCGATGTAAATAAGTTCTCCCGTATTTCGGACTTTACTACCGAACAGATTCCCATCACAAAAGATACCTACGCGTTTTCAATAAGAACTTATCCGATTTCCACCCTTATGGCCAGCAAGATCGCGGCAATTTTATTGCGCCCAAAGAGGGGAATTGGACACGAAATTTCAGATTGCAAACCGAGAGATATTTTCGATCTTATGTGGTATATGGAACAAAAAGTTATTCCGGATATGAAGTATTTAGAAGCAATTCACGCGAGAGGCAAAAGGAGTATGGAGGCTAATAATGTTCTTGAATTATTTGATGTGCTTTTGAGACAGGTTGGCAATCTGGACGATAAATCCTTCACACATGATTTAAGCCGCTTTTTTTATAATCCGCCTGAATTTGAGGATTGGCACCGCGATTGGAGAAAGCGGTTTCAGATGCTTAGAAATTCTTATGAAATTTACAAGGTAAAAAAAAATAATAATAAACCGGAGTTGTTAGAAGTCAGACTGATAACGGATTTCTTGAGCAATAACCGGTATTTTCACTTTTTATTCTCTACGGAGGAACCTCCCGACCAGAGAGTAAAATTTACCTGCGGCTTGAGCGAATATTGGTATATTTTTGGAGATTTCAAAATTCCCACAGGGCATAGGAAGAAAGATATTGAGGATCGTATTAAAAGTGAGCAGGAGCTCACGGAATTAGATTAT
>JAHKBB010000055.1 GCA_018826445.1 Patescibacteria group bacterium
CATATCGGGAAACATTAAATCACTTTTTTCGCATCGATGCAATCTTTCTTTTGAGCTTATCAAGCCCGAGGTTTCCAACACCTCCCTGATGCTTGGATTCCTTAAGCATTTTTACAATATTCTGCTTGTCGACTTTGAGATCTTTCAGGTGCGAACCGACTTCTCTGTATGCGTCACGGAATGACATTCCCTTCTTTACCATCTCAAATGCCTTATGCGCGGCAAAAAGTTCCGGAGTCATGTCGTCCAAAAGTTCTTTCTCATTAGGCTTAATACTTCGAACAATAATAGACATAACTTTCAGAGACATTTCTGTATATCGGAGCCCAAGGAAAAGAGGTCTCTTTATCTCTTGTCCATCACGATGATATCCGGAAATCTTGTTAAGGATGTTCATGGTCATTTCATTCCTGCACGCGACAACGGTGCTGGTCCTTCCTCTAATAAGCTCACCAACGTCAAGATTTTTCTTCTGAGGCATGATAGAGGAGCCCGTAGAGATGCAATCCGGGATATCAAAAAAATGAAACTCCTGAGTTGTGAAGAAAAGAAGGTCGGATGCAAGTTTGTTAAGTGTCAGCATGATCTGGACACAAGCCTCTAAAACCATTCCTTCGATTTTTCCTCGAGAATTGTGGCAATAGATGACATTGCTTTGTGTTCTCCTAAACCCAAGGTCTTTTGAGAGCTTATCTCTGTCAAAACTGAACGGAGAGCCGTATCCGGCTCCGCTGCCAAGCGGGTTTTGATCGACCAATGTATCAAGAATCGCGGTCAGAATATCTATATCGTCTACCAGGCTCTCCGCAAACGACCCATACCAGGTTCCAACGGAAGTCGGCATGGCTTTTTGCATATGAGTATAACCCGGCATTGGAACGAACTCGTATTTTTTCGCTGCATCAGTAAGATCCCCGGCCAATAAAAGAGCATGTTTCTTTAGCTCAAGCATTTTTTCTTTCATATAAAGACGCATCGTGACTAAAACCTGATCATTTCTAGACCTCGCTGTGTGAATTTTCTTCCCGATATCCCCGTAATGCTCAACTAAATAATTTTCAATCTTTGTGTGGCAGTCCTCATCCTCAAGCGTTATTACAAATTTTCCGGCCTTATAAAGCTTCATGATTTCGCCCAGCCCTTTCTCTAACATGTCCAGCTCTTTCTTTGTAATAATCCCGTGCCTGTGAAGCATTTTCCCGTAGCCCAAAGAACCTTGAACATCATAAGGTATCAAATCCTGATCATATAAAATATCATCTCCGGCATTGTACTCCTCCACAAGCGGATCAATACTCATTTCTTTATTTTTGTACCATAACTTTCTTTTAATAAGTTTTTTCGGCATGTTGCTAAGTTGTTAATTTTAATGTTTTGTGACCGTTCACAGTCGCGATCTTTGCAAGTTTCTCAATGTCGTACAAACGGACACTACTCGCAAGCAGTATAATCTCTTCAAACATGTCTCCGCGATCTTCAGGAACAACTATATCAGAGATGTTGTCAGTCCCAATAGATACATTTACGCCGGCCTCAACCATTTCCTCAACCGGAGCGATGGAATTGTGAAGCGGAGCGATCTTGTCCTTGTGCTGTTTCATGCCGATAGCCGCCCAAGGACAAACAGTTACATTTGTCCCCGTATCAACAAGCTTTTTATATATTCGCTTTCTGTCTTCCTCCGCCTGAGCTCCAACCGAAATACAGTGAAGTAAAGTCGCTCGTCCCTGCATTCCCTTTTCTGCGATCATGTCCAGAAACCATTCAGTATCTTTTTCATATGGGTTGTTCTCTTGATCAATATGTACATCTAAATCTTTCCCAAGATTTTTAGCAACTGACATCAAAAAATCCGCATGTTTTCTGTCTCCGTTTTCCAAGGCTCGATCACGAGAAGGTAATCCGCCGACAACGTCGCAAATGCTGCAAGCTTTTTCATACAAATCCATTTTCCCCTTATCCATACCTGTCGCATCAACATTCAAAAATCCTTCCAGCGGTTGCGGCGCAAACTGAAAAACAAATTTTCCTTTATAATTTTCACGAACCCTATCCGCCGCTTCGACGCACATCATCCCGACTATACTATCCGCGTCAACATGCGTGCGACATGCCGTGACTCCTTGTTTGATAAGCATATCCAGACCCGCTGAAATTCGTTCAACAAGACTTTCCGGCGTGTGCTTTTTCTTTATATCCCGAAGCAAAACCCACTTTTGTTCCATCAGCGCCGAAGCCTGCTTCCAAATATCGGGAGTTATGGTAAAGGCGCGGTCCAAATGCGCATGACAATTAACCATTCCAACGTTGAGGCGGTCAACCTCGGAAAGGAACAGTTTCTTGAAAGCAAAGCCTGTATCCATAAAGTTGAAAGTTATTTCCATACGCATTTTATCCTTCAAAAATCTTTTTGCAAGTATATGAAATTTACATTAGTATCAAATCGCACTTAACCGCAAAATCGTGGCTCTACACATAGATAAAAATATATGCATCGGATGCGGCACCTGTGTTTCACTAAGTCCAAATGTGTACAAAATGGACGATGACGGCAAAGCAAGTGTCCACAATCCGGAAGGGGACACGAAGGAAAACATCGACATGACCATAAGCTCATGTCCCGTAACCGCGATTTCTAAGTAGACTCTTCCTTAGGAAGCTTGTTTGCTAAATAAAGTTCAGTTTCCGGATTAAAAATATACCAGCCAAACCAATACGAACGTATGACAGGGATTTCAGTAAGCTGCCATCCGGCAATTCGACCATATACACATTTCCCGTCGAAATCCCACTTCGCTTGATATCTTTTATCGGTAATTCCATCCTTACCCATCTCAAATTCCACAGGCCATCCATACACGTAACTCTTAAACGCCTTCACGGTACCTGTCTGTGGATTTTTTAAAATAAGAACAGGAGTTTCACCAATGATATCGGTGATCAGCCATTCATCCTCAAGGCTTGTATCCGGATATGCTTTCGCGGTTCCATTTAGTTCGATTCCGTACACAATATCTTTCTTTTTCAGACGATCATCAGTTCTTGAAATGTCAAAATAAAGTTTGTCAGAATTAAGATAAACTTCATAAGGGGAATGATCATAATCTCTATCAGTCCCGGTTTCTCTGGAGAGAACGAGAGCGTCCGTGTATTTTTTCTTCACGTATTTCCAAGGAGCCAGATACGAATTGAGCCTTTGCAACTTTGCGCCAATAAGTTCACCGACAATTCCTTCACCATTAAACTGCGTCCAAAGAGAATTTGTTTCTCTGTCGTACATGAGAGTATTCGATTCATAGAGTTTCCCGGAAACCCCAAAAGTCAGAAGCTTCTGGTCGTTGTACAAACTTTTGTACGCTGAAATATTATTTGTAAATGGATCATACGTGACTAAAAGCGGAGGATCATTTTTTGTGTCGTTTACAATCTGGTGCCAAACAAGGATTTTTAGAGGGAAAATTTTCGCGCCGCGAAAATTTTCCACTATCAGCACTATCTCATCATCCTCAATCACCGGATCCGCTTCCTCGGCCTTGATAAATTTTGGTTCGTCTATCGAAAGAATTCCATCTTTTGGTGGGCCACCATCTATAATCTGATCAAAATCCACAGAATGTGGCACAGCCTGCAGTTCACCAAGGTCTTCTTCTTGATCCAAAGTGGCCCATACCAGCACAACCGCAGACGCACATATTAAAACAAAAAGAATAGTTAGAAGAACCCGAAACCTTCTATCCAGCTTTTTGATTTTTTTCTTCATGCGAGAGGTATTTTACCATAAAAATCCCCCAAATCTATCCATTAAACGCTCAGCCTCGACAACCTCCTGGAAAAATGGTATAATAATGTGAAAAAATGGCTAAAAATGTAAACAAATACATCAAGGAAGGTGAAGTGATTGCGCGAAACAGTCTTTTGATTCTCATGTTTCTGGCAGTCCTGAAAGGTATCGCAGGTCTGGTAACCGGGATCGTGGTCTTGTATATCGATGCATTAAGCTCATTAACAGACGTAGTAAGCCTATTTGCGAGCTGGATTGGTCTCAAATTAAGCACAAAGACAGCAAAGAAAGGATTTCAATACGGATACTACAAACTGGAAACATTTGCGGCACTCATGGTTTCCTTCATGATTCTGTACCTCGGATACAAAGTAATCCGGGAAAGCATCAACAGGCTCGTGGACGTATCACCCGGTCAATACACACTATTTGGTGTGGGAATAGTGATGATTTCAATCATTTTCTCATATAGACTTTCGAAAAAGTTGATGAAGGCGGGAGAGAATGCAAATTCACTCTCACTGATCGACAATGCAAAGGATAAAAAAATGGACGTACTTTCTGCGTTTGTGGTTCTAGGAGGCTTGGGAGCAAACTATCTGCAAATTCCATATCTGGAAGGAATTATCGGAATATTCCTCTCCCTATTCATCATCAAAGTAGGACTCCAAAGCGCAAAGGAAGCATTTTTCTTTCTCATGGACTATTGGGACGATTACAAACTGCTTAATAAGATTAGCCGTGTTCTAAAAAAAGAAGGGGATCTGGTGCAAAGCGTAAAGAAAATCAGGCTTAGAAGGGCCGGAACATTCATATTTGGAGAGGCGTTCTTGGAAATAAATCCGTTCGCGGATATGAAAGACCTTCGAAACGACCTAAATAAACTCACAGAAAAAGTAAAAGAGATAAATCCACACATAAAAAACTTCATTCTGTATGAAATGATCCCGGATCCAAAGAAAATAAGAATTGCGATCCCGATAGTCGGCAACCACGGCCTTGGTTCAAAGATCGCAGAGAGACTTGGAACTATGACCCATTACATGTTTGTGGACATATACAAGGGTAAAATAAAACAGCACAAAGCCGAGAAATTCACATTCGCAAAAAAAGATGATTACATACAAATTGTTGAACTCCTAAAGAGGAAAAAAGTAAATATTTTGGTCAATAATGACCTAAATTCACTTCTGTACTTTCAACTTCAACACATCCATCATATTCAGATCTATCCGAAGTTTTCAAACATCGAGAGAGTGGACGACACAATAAAGCTTCTTTTGATCGACAGATAAGACCTTTTTTGCTATCATGCGGCCGCTATGGGTATACAAAACGCGATAGCTGGCTTTATCACATTTATCACGCGGGAAACGGCAACATTTTTCTCTAATGTTGGTTTACTCGAATTATCGCCATTCCAGATAGTAATCGACGTACTCCTCGTTTCAATCATTTTCTATTTTATCTTCCTGCTAATAAAGGGGACACGCGCATTCCACATTGTACTCGGCCTCATCATAATCGCGATCCTTTTCATCGTAAGCAAAATAATGTCGCTTTTCGCAATGGGATGGCTGCTCGACAGATTCCTAACGCTTGTAATAGTTGCAATCCCAATAATTTTTCAGCAGGAGCTGCGCCGCGGACTGGAAAAGCTTGGCCAAACCAAATTGCGCAAGAAACAGCAGAAAAAAGCGGTCGACACAATGATTCAAAACATTGTTGAGGCATGTGAAGAGCTTTCCAGGCGCAAAAAAGGAGCGCTAATAGTATTTAAACAGGAAGTTTCATTGGAAGAATACGCAGGCACTGGAATCCAACTCGATGCAAAAGTGTCACGCGAACTCTTGCTGAGCATCTTCGGCGCAAAAATGCCGCTTCACGACGGCGCTGTAATAATCGAAGACTCTAAAATCATAGCGGCATCGTGCCTACTCCCGCACTCGGCAACTTCTGCGTCCGAAAAACTTGGGACAAGACACAAAGCGGCGCTTGGAATGTCGGAATTAACGGACGCAAAAGTCATAATAATCTCTGAAGAAACAGGCAGAATGTCATTCGTCTCCGACGGGGAAATGGAAAGAGTAAAAGGAGAGGACTTAAACAGAATATTATCTAAATTACTCAAAAAAGAATGAAATGGATACTCGGAAATTTGAAGCTAAAAATACTCGCGCTCATAAGTGCTATTGTTTTCTGGGTATTCATCATCGGTATCCAAAATACTTTCTATAAATTCCCCGAGCAAATTCCGGTTCAGGCATTCAATTTGGCTTCCGGGCTGAGTGTGGTTGAAGATTTGGGTAAAGTCGGTTTGATTCTTAATGTTGATGAAAATCTTGCACGCACACTCTCTGTGAAGGATTTTACGGCGTATATGGATTTTCAAGCAATGGGAGAGGGTGAAAGTATCGCAGACATTCTGGTAACTTCAAAAAATCCAAACGCCCAGGTCCTAAATATATACCCGGATCAACTTGAAGTGACGATAGAAAAGTTGGAGACAAAAAGTGTTCCGATAGTGTACAAGTTAAAGGGCGAACCGAGAGAAGGATACGAAGTCGGGACGATTAGGTTGTCGAAAAATTATTTGCAGATTGAGGGGGCGAAGACCGTACTGGAGAATGCGATTGAGGCCATCGCTGAATTTTCAATGGACGGTAAGGAAATAGGGGAAGTTACAAAAAATGGAGCCCTAAAAATAGTGGATATCGATGGCGATGAAATCACGAATCTTCAAATGGATAATGGTGGAATAGAAGCAACTATTTCGATCGAACAGATTAGTGAAAAGAAAGCAGTGGGAATTGAACCTGTCTTCATCGGACAGCTTTCAGAAGGGTGGATTAAAAAAATCAGCGTTTCTCCGCAGACAGTAAGCATAAAAGGAGATCCGGTTACATTGGAAAAAATAGATACAATCGAAACCGAAAAGATAGACCTCAGAACAATTTCCGGAACGAGTACGATAAAAGTTAAACTTCGCCTGCCAGATAAAGTGAAAGTTGAAGATGAAATAAATGAAGTTTCAGTAACCTTAGAAGTTGAAACTAAATAATATGATCTGCATTCCAGTACACGCAAAAAAAATGGAAAAAGTTTTAGACGCGCTCAAAAAAGCGGCGGCTCGCGCGGACGTAATTGAGATTTGGATAGACGAAATAGAAGATCTCGATATTCCAAAATTACTCAAAGCGGTGAAAAAGCCGCTTCTCATTAAGATTACAGAAAAATTCGAACTAATCGATACACTCAAAGACAAAGTTGCGTATATCGACGTGGACATAAATGCGAAAGTGAAACTTCCGAAGAGTAAGACAAAATTCATAATCTCATTCCACGATTACAAAAAGACTCCATCGGTGAAAGAACTTGAGGAGATTGTGCAAAAAGCATTCGAAAAAGGCGCGGACATTGCAAAAGTCGCGACTCACGCAGAATGCGTGAAAGACAATATTAAAATCATGTCACTCCTCAGAAAATTCAGGAAAAAGAAAATAATAGCTATAGCAATGGGATTGGAGGGCAGAGCGAGTAGATATATGGGGCTTGTGCTCGGAAATTTTTTGAACTACGCGGCTCTGAACGAAAAAAGCAAGACCGCAAAAGGACAGTTGACCGTCGACAAAGTTAACCAAATTACAAAATGGCGCTCAAAATAGGAATAGTGGGACTTCCAAATGTGGGGAAATCAACACTCTTTAACGCACTGACACGCTCAAAGGCCGCACAGGCCGCGAATTACGCGTTTTGCACCATTGATCCAAACATCGGAGTCGTGGAAGTTCCGGACCTTAGACTGAAAAAGCTCGAGGAGCTTGTGAATCCGGCAAACACGGTCCCAACCACTATCGAATTTGTGGATGTAGCGGGTCTCGTAAAGGGGGCGTCAAAAGGGGAGGGTCTTGGAAATCAATTTCTTTCAAATATTCGCGAATGTCATGCAATTGCACATGTAATAAGAGGGTTTGAGGATGAAAATGTGGTACATGTTCACGGCAAAATTGATCCACAGGGAGACGTTGAAATTATTGAAACAGAATTAATCCTCGCGGATCTCAAAACCGTGGAAAAAAGACTGGCAAAAGCGCTAAGCGACGCAAAATCCGGCGACGCAAAACTGAAGGCATACGCGGAGAGGATAGGACAGCTAAAAGAACACTTGGAATCCGGACAAACGGCGGACAAGTTCGCAACGGAAGAAGATACCCGTGAATTACTCAGAGATCTCCACTTGCTCACAATGAAACCAACGCTATATGTAATGAATATTCACGAAAATCAAATTCATGACCCGATACACGAAAAGTTAAATGTGGATCCGGACAGAATTTTGAAAATCTCCGCAAAAGTGGAGGAAGACCTCGTGGGATTTTCGGACGAAGAAACGAACGCCTACTTGAAAGAACTCGGTCTCGCAGAAAGCGGACTAAACGCGCTCATAAGATCCGCATACAATTCGCTGGGACTTGTAACTTTCTTTACAGCCGGCCCAAAAGAAGCAAGAGCATGGACAATAAAGAAGGAGACAAAGGCGGACAAAGCCGCCTCTGAAATCCACACGGATTTTGAGAAAGGATTTATAAAAGCCGAGGTGATACCATATGAGAAATATATAGAGGCGGGAGGAGAAATAAAAGCAAAGGAGAAAGGATTCATGCAACTTTCCGGCCGCGATTACATAGTCCAAGATGGTGACGTGATATATTTCCACGTCAAAGCCTGATTGACAATATAAAAGAACAGGAGTAAAGATATACGTACCATGAGAAAACTTATCGCCATCATCACGGTTTTTACGGCTCCAATACTGTTTTTGACGGGTTGTACAGAAGGCGCAGAAGAACTTTCCGCGGAGAAAGCGGCGGAAGAAGTTTCGGTATTGGTTGAGACAGAAATTCCACAGCTGGAAGGAGCGAAGCTTTTCAAAACCGAACAAAGTGACGGGAAAAAGTGGGCTGAATACTTCATGGGAGAGCCCCAGGCGGATGTGCAGGAAAAATATAAAACTCTGCTTGAAGAACAGGAATGGGAGATTGAGACAGTCGGAGCTCTGGGTGGAAAAATGGTTCTGGGCGCAAAAAAAGAAGATGAACACATAGACATATTGATTTCCGAAGTTGAAAATGGAAGCGAGATAGAAATCACTTTATCAAAAGAATAGTGGAAATAATTCCGGTTATATATCTGCGAGGAGGAAAGTGCGTTTCTTTTTATAAGGGGGACCGCGAACACAAGACTATGTACAGTCAGTCGCCCTTGAGCTATGCGAGGCAATTTGCAAAAGACGGAGCGAAATACATACAAGTTGTTGACAAAGATGGCGGGGAAAATTGGCATATCGTGGAAGAGATGATCGCAAAGGTACCGGTAAAGATTCAAATTGCGGCCAAAGTTCGCAATATAGAAATGGTTGATAAATGTTTCGAGAATGGAATAGGACGGGTGATAATCGGTGTGTCCGGAAAAGCCACATTGAAAGAAGCGATAGAAAAATACGGCCCGTACAAAATATTCGCGGGCATAAAAGGAAAAGATAGAAAAATAATTACAAGTGCCGGGCTTCCGGAAGGAATGGAAGTCACGGACTATGCAGAAACGCTCCGGGAGCTGGGAGTGAAGAACGTCCTATATCACGATGTTTTTAGCGAAGGATCCATGATCCATCCAAACTACGATGAGGCGGAGAGACTTGTAAACTTCACAAACCTAAACATATACATTTCCGGAGGCATATCCGACGAAAAACACATAAAACTCCTGGCAGACACAGGAGTAAAAGGAATTCTCATAGGGAAGGCGCTGTATGAAAAGACTTTAAACTTGAGGGAGATTATCTAATCATCCTTTTCGCGCCGGTAATTTCTGTATTCCACAAATAAATAAACAAATAGGACCAGCACCAGCACAGAAATAAGCAGCCAGTTCTCTTTGTATAGATCGAAAAAGAACATTTCCGCTGCGATCGTAAATAGGGCCAGAAACGGCATAAGAAATGTCATTACCCAAAACCCGCCAGTTTCTTTGAATTGCAAAAAACTTCTCTTAGCCAAGTTTTTCATAAACTTAATAACTCCAAACAGCATAACAAAACCCACATACACATAAATACTCGAAAGAATCTTATGTGATGATATGGCGGGGTCTAAAATGTACTTGATCATGAAAGGATGGAAAATCCAAAGGAATATAGTGGCGACAGAAA
>JAHKBB010000056.1 GCA_018826445.1 Patescibacteria group bacterium
GCAGCAACGAGCAGCCGAGAACCGAATAGAATTGGCTAAAATATTACGGTGTTAGGTATGCAACATGGTGCCCACGAGGGTGGCACAGCGGCATGCAGCATTGCCACTACCAACCTAAATTTTGCTCAAGAAAATCCTCGATCTGCTGGGGCTCAGTCGCAACCAAATCCACATTCAGCATCTTTCGGTACTTTTCGTGGGAAATCCGCGGCCCGCACCCAAAAACCGCGACCTTCGCCCCGGAATTCAAATTTCGCAAAGCATTGACAGCCTGGCGCGACTTCCGGTCCGCGACTCCAGTTACGGTACAAGTATTCACGATGCATATGTCAGCTTTCTCGTTTGGCCCAACAAACTCGGCACGGTCTGCAAACTTTTTCCGCAGCAGGTCCGATTCGTATCGGTTGGCCTTACACCCGAGAGTTTTGATTGAGATTTTCATTGGCCTTGACTATAATGGGCGTTGGTAATGCAATAACCCAAATAACATGAAAAACAAATTTTTCGCAATAGGGATTTTGATGATGACGGTGTTTTTGGCGGGATGCCTGGGGATAACGGAGATGGCGGAGGAAGAGGCTCAGCCTGAAGATGAGCAGACACAAGAAGTAAATGCGGACACCGTGCTGGATAATCGTTTGTATAATGAAGCGATAGGCGGATTAAATTTAGATAAATGTGATCAAATCTCAGATACAGTTAGAGCGGGAGAATGTAAAAAAGTAGTGGAAAGCTTGTCTCTAAAAAAGAAGGCCGTTGAAAATTTAGATAAATTGATCTGTGAAAACATTGAATTAGATAGATACAAAGAGGACTGTGAAAGTACTGTTGATGGATTAATTGATAAAGCTGAGGTCGAAAAAGAGGCATTGAAAAAAGCGGAAGAAATGAGAGAGAGAATGTTGGAAATCGAAGAAGAGGCTTACAAGGGGGGAGACGCAAGCCTTTGTGATGATATTGAAGATGAAAATAAAAAGTATTCTTGCAAATTCAATGTTGTAATAGACAAAGCCGTAGAAGAAAAAGATTCATCTCTTTGTGAAGAGATAGGCCATGAGACGTATATTCAAGAATGTAAGTCAATGATTGCTACAGAAGAATAATCTTATTGATTCGGGTCCAGGCAAATGGCGGAAGCTTTCAAATAACGAATATTTCCACTGTTATTCACTGCTGATACATAACAGGTGTTTGTCGTGGGATCTGAATAAATTCTTGTCACAGGTGTATCAATAGCTATTTTGTAACCAAGAAACGTATTCCACCAATAAATTTTCGCACCACAGCTTGAAATATGATTGCCTGCGGAGCATGCTACTGATTGCGTACCGGTGCTTCCATCGCTGATACTTTTGTAACCTGATGGCTCTTCAATGTACGTACCAAACCCTTGAGCTTTAACATGACCATGGACAGTCAGATCAGCCCCATTACCCGGAGACTCTGCCCCAATTTTTAAAGGAGACTCAAAAATTAAAGTTCCGTTGACAGTATCATATGCTCTGATCTTTGATACGTTAAGATAGTCAGTAACAGAAGCTGTTCCAAACACTTGCAAGTTGTCATTGATTGCAACAGGTTCCCCTGCAGGAAATCCCCCAGGATTACTAATTTCCCCATAAATTTGCAGATTTCCTTCGGTATTGATATTACCTTCTTTCGATATAGTTACTTTTGCGGGTCTGTTAAATGGTAATTTTATTCCAAAATCTGAAAGTTCTACGCCCGCGGCCGTTCCATCGCCATCTTCATAGAATCCAGCTCCTAATTTGTCAACAACATTAAACGAGCCCCGAATAGCGGCATGCCCGCCAGCGGCTCCAATATTTGGAAGTACTTCTAAAACATGATACCCGTCATCTCTTTTTCCTAGTTTAGCTAATTTATCCCCATATAATTCACTGTTTACTGTAGTACGGTATGTAGGGTCATGACCAGGGACCTCTATTTCCTCCACGTTCAACAAGTATCCAATTCCTGTCGAAACAAATTTAGAATTGCCATTTACTGTCAGGTCATCATCAATCGCAACCGCACTATTTGAATTTTTAATTTTCCCAACATCCAAAACACCCGGATTGCCTGAAGCATCAACTATCTTTAATCCTTCATTATCCTTTATTTTTACAGGGTTATCCCCTGCC
>JAHKBB010000057.1 GCA_018826445.1 Patescibacteria group bacterium
AAAAAACCCACAAAAACCGCCCAAAACTGTTAATACGAAATTTACACTCTCCACGCAAAACCTCCAAAAAACACCAAAAAACTGTCAACACATTTTTTACGCCCTCCACGCGAAACTCTCGAAAATCCCAAAAAACCGTCAATCGCTCGCGCCCATTTCCTCCAAAAATTTCCTTACCTTCAAAATCGCCTGTCCCCTATGGCTGATTTCATTTTTTTCTTCGCGAGTCAATCCGGCATAAACTTTATCAAATCCTTCGGGCATGAAACACGAACTCAGGGGCAACCCGGGTAAAATCGGAGCCATAAGCTCCTCCGTAATACTCCCCGGAGTCTCGCCTTCAAAACCCCAAACGCTGTCTCCGTCCACCAGCACGGCGTTGCAAGTAAATCGGGCCCCTCTCTCCCCTTTGTCCTTCATTTTCTCCATAAAATATACTATCCACTCCTCGTCGGAAGCCCCTTCTCCAAGCCCCCAGCGCCTGGTCTTTACGCCAAATTCACCCGGGAAAGCATCTATCAAAATTCCCGAATCCTCAGCCAGCGTCAAGAGCCCCGCTTTGTCCGCGAAATACCGCGCTTTCAAAAACGCGTTGTCGTAAAAAGTCTCCCCGTCCTCAGAAACATCACCAAAATCCTCATCCAAATCGCCCAAAAACAAGAACTCGAAAGGCAGCCCGCTAAGCACGCCTTTTATCTCCCCAAATTTTCCCGGATTTTTTGTCGCGATCAAAAGCTTTTGCATAACGTCCCCATTGTACCTACAATAAAAAGGCTTTCAATAACTTTTCAAATGTTAAAATTCGGCCTCGCGCTATCAATCTTGCTCACAATCCCCGGAGAATTAATCCGCCTCCCATTCGGACCCGGCGAAGGCCTGCTTTTAAATGACGTTTTCCTTCCCTTGTTGATTATTTTTTGGCTAATGAGAAAGTTGCTTGTGGATAGAAAGTTCCCGAAAACACCTGCCGGGCTCCCACTCGCAATATTTATAGCCGTCGCAATCGCCTCCCTCGTCGCAAGCCTGAGGTTTCTCGGCCCTCAAGAAGCGCTTCCCGGTCTTCTTTATTTAATCCGCTTCATCGAATATGCGTTTCTGTACTTCATCACGGCCGATTTGATAAAAAAAGAAAAGGATATTCATAGAATACTGGCGGTAATGATCGGCTCGGCCGTACTAATAGCGATTGCGGGCTTCATTCAATTCAAACTCTATCCTGATTTCCGCCCAATGGAAGATCTCGGCTGGGACCCGCACGTCGGCAGACTGCTCTCCACGTGGTTCGACCCGAACTTCGTCGGCGGAATGTTCACATTCGTCTCCTGTCTCGTCATGGGGCTGCTGCTAACCACGAAAAAATACCGCCCTCAGCTCGTCATGGCTCTGGGACTCCTCGTTATCGCAATATTTCTTACCTATTCCAGATCCAGTTATCTCGCTCTGGCTGCGGGAATCCTTGTAATTGGAATACTCAAATCCCGCAAAGCCTTGCTTGGAATAATAATCGCGATAATAATCCTCGTCCCATTTTCCGAACGCGCACAAACAAGAATAATAGACACGTACCATAGCGCAAAAGCGATAATAACAGACACGGCCGAAACTCCGGACATCACCTCCCAGCACCGCCTCAACTCTTGGAAGCGCGCGATAACAATGACAAAAAATCACCCGATAATCGGCATCGGCTACAACAATTTCAAAATCGTCCAGTCAAAAGAAGGTCTTATCATGGACCCAAACTCTCACGCCGCAACCGGATCCGACAGTACTCTCCTAAACTTCCTCGCCACAACCGGCCCGCTCGGCCTCCTCGCAATGCTCTTTGTATATATAAACCTCCTCAAAGCCTCATACAAAAACCGCAAAACCTGGCAAGTGGGGACACTCGCGGGAACGATCGCCCTTCTCGTACACGCTATATTCGTAAATAGTCTGCTATTCCCGGGGATATTAGTGTATTTTTGGATCCTCAATGGGATAAAGAAAACCTAGGCAGGGAAATCCACCCCGGAATTCTGCGGCAACCGCTGATGAACAATCTCGTAAACAGACATGTAAGCTAAGCGCCCGCCCACTTCCGCCAAATACTTCAGGTCGCCGCAGGCAATAACGGCCCTTATCATTGCCACGTCCACCCTTGGGTGTTGCAAGCAAGTGACAATCTCTCTTTTGGTGTCGCCTAATTCGCATATTGCTTTCATTTTTTCCAGAGACATCTTTAATAAGTCTTCTTTCTCGAACCCGTCAAGAATTTGTCGGTTTTTGGGAACAACAATAAATCGCATCATTTCAACCGTCACTCTTTCGTCGCTTAAAAAGCCACCACTCCAATATTCAATATCGTAGATCCCCCACGATGCCAATTCTTGAATTTTCTCTGGTGCCATAAGAAATAGGCGGTTTCCCTTCCCCTTGTTAACAGCGTTTAATTTCGTAGATTCGAGAGATACTGCGGCCGCCAGCTGCGCAGGTGTCATCTCGGTTATCCCGGGTATTTCCTTGATCTGTATAACACTTAACCTCCTTATTCCTTCAATCACCTCCGGCGTACAGCCCGCAAGATTCTCTCCTTGTATCGCCGCTATCTGCTCGGGAAACAAGCATTTCTTTATCGCTTGATAACTTGCGGATAGTACGCGTGTTTTTTCTATTGCCGGCTCCAGCCCCAAGCCGCAAGGGCCGCCATCTTTTCCTATCTCAATTTTTCCCTCCCCTACCGCCTTTCTGACCAGAATAATAAGTTCCTCGAGTGCTTCTCCCCCCTTCTCAAGAACACTTGCGACAGTTTCGTTGGGATTTACAAACCCCTCTTGACCTGCCCAGTCCAGTATCATTGAATATACATCTTCCGTTTTATCCGTCTCTTTCCCGCCTATTTTAAGACTTCTGGCGTCTAAACCCATTGTTTTTTGATTAATTATAAATCAGACAAGAGTATCACCAGGTCTGTGATTTTTGTCAAGTCTCGTTTCTGATTAACTCATATCCTCTGCCAGACCACTTTCCGCTTTCCCTCCCCATCAAAAATTCCTCCCTCCCGTCATTTCGTATCTTGAGCACAATTAGAACCTTGTCACTATGCTGTTTTATTAATTTAACGTATTCGGAATCCCTGCTCTTCACCAACTGATAAACAATCGCCTTAAACTCATCTCTCTTCTCGGCATCAGAAAACGGCCCCGAATAACTAACATTATACGTTTTTTCAAAAAGAGTTTCCGGTCCCCGCTCTCCAAAGAAAATCCCCCGCACAACAATCACGACAAGAACAGTGATAAGCAGAGCCGGAAGCCCGATGAAAAGCGCCTGCCACCTCCTCGCAACGCCAACCAGCCTTGGCTCTCCGTCTTCTACGGCAGGCTCCGCCTCAACTATATCCTGATTTTGAAGTTCGTCCCTTAGCCGAGCCTTAAACCCTTCATCCACGGGAATATTTTCTTTCGCCTTCATCTCTGAAAGTTTTTTCAAAACCTCGCCAAAATATGATTGCGAATCAGTTTGCATTTAATTTGTCTTTTAATCGAGATAACAATCTGTAATAAAGCGGCGTGAATGCCCCTTCTTCAACCCCGAGAACATACGAAATCTCGGAATCGGGCAGCCCCTCAAAAACCTTGAACAAAACCATTTCAAAATCGTCCTGCTCCAAATCAATAAAAGCTTTGTCTACGTCCCCGCGCATCGGCGCTCCCATTTCATCCGCGACAATCTTCGCGTTTTTCAAAATCCACGTACTAAAAAGCACCTTTTCGTCAAAGAACCTGTCCAATTGATGATACGCGCGGTAAAAAGTCCTGTTCACCAACCTCTTCAAGTAATCGCTGTGCCCAACTCTCCTAACCGCATACCTGTAAACCATGTCAAAACAGTTGTCGTAAAGGTCGAAGAAGAGATCACGATTCGTCTTCATTTTAGCCGCTATGTCTGCTTCATTCCCAACGGTTTGCATGGGTCTTTCTCAAAGTTAGGACAGTTTTATACCAAAAACCCGCAAATATGTCAACGAAAGTGAATTGCCCTAGACCGTATAATCCTTTTTTGATAATCTTTTGCCGAATTTAATCAATAAAGCATGTACTCAATTAGCGATCTTAAGATCGGAACAGCAATTCGACTGGAAGGTGAGACCTACATAATCACTTCCTCTCAACATTCAAAGCAAGCCCGCGGAGGCGGCGTGATGAAAACAACAATGAAAAACCTCGTAACGGGCTCGACTGTCCAAAAAACATTCCAGGGAAACGACAAGATCGAACCCGCGGACGTGGCTTTCAGCCGCGCCCAATTTCTATACTCGGACGGATCGGATTTCCACTTTATGGACAGTGAATCGTATGAGCAATTCTCGCTCCCGGCCGACAATATCGGAGATCTCAAAGACTTCATGGTGGATGGCCAGAATGTCGACATCCAAAACATCAACGGCTCGCCAATAAATGTGAAAATCCCTCCAAAAGTTGCCCTGAAAGTCACCCAAACAGACCCGGGCGTAAAAGGCGACACGGCAAGCGGCGGTTCAAAGCCGGCAACACTCGAAACCGGGTATGTCGTACAGGTCCCTCTGTTTGTAAACGAAGGCGACAAAATCCGGGTAAATACTGAAAGCGGGGAATATGTCGAGCGTGTTTAGCTGGAGTTTTAAAGCAAAACAACTATAATGGAGATTAGAATTAATTCTTAACCATATTTGAAATGGAACTTTCTCTGCTTATGGCAAAGCTGCTCGGGGTCGTCTACATCGTCGTGGGTCTTGGGATGCTCATCAACAAAGATGGGTACAAAGACATGATGGGAGACATCTACAAAAACAGCTTAATGCTGTACATGGGTGGCGTAATGGCCCTCGTGGTAGGGCTTCTTCTCGTTATGTACCACAACCTTTGGGTATCAAGCTGGGAGGTAATTATCACAATCCTCGGTTGGCTTGCGCTGCTAAAAGGTCTGCTGCTATTACTCGCGCCAAAAGCCATGAAAGGAATGGTGGGGTTCTGGGAAAAGAACATTCAATTCGGAGGAGTTATCGTTCTGATTCTCGGACTTGTGCTCGGATACTTTGGGTTTGTAGCGTAAAAATCTGGTGGAGATGGGGGGAATCGAACCCCCGTGCAAGGATGAAGGATTAAAACATCTACAATCGTAGTCTGTTTTGATATTGGTTGAAATAGAGAACAGACAAAAAGCTTCAACCACGTGTCTCAAAATATTTCACCGGTTAATTCAGAGACTTAAATTAACCGGCTAACCTGATAAATTACGCCTTTATGCACTATCAGGTGTCATACATAAAGACGTGATCGTAATGTACGATCAATGAATTCGCTCAAGCAAAAGCAGGAACCGGTGCGAAAGCACGAGCTCGTGCCACAAAAGCGTTTTCTTCAGTGTTTTCTGCACTTAATTTGCGCTGGACTATTATACGACCAGACAGCGCGATGGCCGAATTGCAACTTTAAACCTCCGGATATCCCTGTCGATAGCCATTTCATCCCCACATTTCAAGGAGCTACCCGATTATACATGTTTAGCGGTCTTTGTCAATTTTTGAATGTCCTCCATAAGAGTGTCGAACCAGTTCATCCCAAGCTTTTTTATTCCTATCCGCAACCTGGTCCCGGAAATTTGCCAATCCGGCCTGTGCTGAAGAAGGCTCGCGATATTCGCCGGCCTCACCTTGTCCGACATAATAAGCACGATTTCCTTTTCTCCCATCCCAACGGTCTCCGTCTTCACGTTTATGAGCCCTGCTTTCTTCGCCGCCATTTTCATCCCTAAAACCTTAAAAAGATTAATAACCTCAACCGGCATCCTTCCGTAATCGTGTATTAACTCTTCGTGGAGTTCATTCAAATACTCCGTCGTATCCGCAGTAGAAAGCCTCTGATATTCATTAATCTTGTCTTTTGAATTAATAATATATGTGTCTGGAATGTATGCGGAAATTGGAAGTTCGATCGAAACATCCCTGACTTCCTCTCCCTTTTGAATGATTCCCGCCTTTAATTCCTCAACGGCTTTGTTCAGCATACGGATGAAGTGGCTGACACCAACCACGTTTATCACGCCGTGCTGTTTCGCGCCCAGGACATCTCCCGCTCCGCGAATCTCCAGGTCCTTCATCGCGATTTGGAATCCGCTTCCAAGCTCACTTGCTTCGACAATAGCCCTAAGCCTCTTCTTCGCATCCAGCTTCAACCTCTGCCCGTGATACAAGAAGTACGCGTAGGCTTGGATCTTTCCTCGCCCGACGCGCCCGCGGAGCTGATACAGCTGCGCAAGGCCGAATTTCTCCGCGTTGTTGACCACAAGCGTGTTTACATTTGCGAGATCGATTCCGTTTTCGATAATAGTCGAACTGACAAGCACGTCAAATTGATGCTCTTTGAATGAAAGTATTCTTTCCTCAAGATCCGAAGTTCCGAGCTGTCCATGCGCAACACCAAATCTTGCCTCAGGAATGAGTGAGCGAAGCTTGTCCGCAAAACCGTCAATCGTCCGCACCCTGTTATGAAGCATGTATACCTGCCCGCCCCGATTTATTTCCCGCAAAATCGCTTCGCGTATAAGCGAAGTGGAATACTTCCTAACCTCGGTGATAACCGGCAGTCTCCCCGGTGGCGGTGTCGTGATAGTTGTAATGTCTCGAAGTTTGTTCAGACAGATATTAAGAGTTCTTGGAATCGGCGTAGCGGTCAAAGTGAGTACGTCCACCTCTGTTCGAAGCTCCTTTAATTTTTCCTTCTGCTGCACACCAAACCGCTGTTCTTCGTCCACAACAAGAAGCCCCAGGTTTTTGAACTTAACGTCCGGCTGCAAAAGCCTGTGAGTTCCAACTACAATGTCAACCTCCCCCTTTTCCATCTTCTTCAAAATTTCTTTTTGTCTTGCCGGTGTCCTAAACCTGCTTAACATTTCCACTCGCACATGAAACTGATCCATTCTTTTCAAAAAAGATCTGTAATGCTGGTCCGTCAAAATCGTAATTGGAGAAATAATCGCAACCTGCTTCCCGTCCTGCACAGCCTTAAATGCGGCTCTCATCGCAACTTCCGTTTTCCCAAACCCGACATCCCCGCAAACAAGCCTGTCCATCGGGACCGAGTCCTCCATGTCCTTTTTTACAGCATTAATTGCTTTTATCTGCCCAGGGGTTTCTTCATACGGAAACGTCTCTTCAAATTTTTCCATCACATCATTATCCTTGTTGAACTTAAACCCTTTCGCCGTACGTCTGGACGCGTACAATTTCAAAAGCTCTTCGGCTAAGGCTTGTGTTTCTTTTTTCACTTTACTCGTAATGGTGTTCCATTCCGCAGACCCAAGCCGCGTAAGCCTCGGCATTAAATCTTCGGACCCGATGTATTTATTTACTTTATCCGCCTGGTCGATCGGAACAAAAAGTTTGTCGTTTTCCGCATAGCCGAGCTTTAGGTATTCGCGGGAAATCTCATCAACGGTGCGCTTGTCCAAGCCCAGAAACCTTGCGACACCATGATCTGAATGCACAACAAAATCCCCGGTTTTCAGGCCCGTTAAAAAGTCGGTATACACGTCCTTGCTGGACGCTTTTTTCCCATCCTCTTTGATGATAGAAACGTCATTGTCGGTAATAAAAGCGAGTTTTAACTCCGGATTCTGAAATGGTGTTGGGAAAGTGTCCGCCTTATCAATACCCACAACGCTCACGCCCCCTAAAGAAGAATGTTTGAACCCTTTTATGTAAGGAAATCGGTGATCCTCGAAAGCGGTTTCTATCTCTTTTTTGTTTTTCGTAAACAACAAAACATTCCATTCTTTCCGTTTTTTTTCAATCATGTCATTCACAAAATCATATAGTGTCCGGTACTTCAAAACTGACAAATAATGAAGATGTTCGTGGTTTGGTTCGTCCTCGTTAAAAGTCTTTACTGCTATGAGCGGGGAAAGTTCGGAAATCTTTGTTACAATCCTGTTCCAGTCATTGTAGTACTCGTCCACGATGTCCAGCTCGTCCTCCACGACTAGTATGTTTTTGGACAAAAGGTCTGTGACATCGGACCCCTCCTCGTCATCGTACAAAAGTGGTGCTATAGAAAGTTTTTTTAATTCTTTTTTCCTATTCCCGGTCTCCAAATCCACGCTATATATAGCCTCAACTTTTCCAAATCCAATCTCTATCCGAACCGGGGCGTCTCTATTTATAGGAAAAATCGTGATGGTCCCGCCGGTCTTCATGTAAGCTCCTTTGCCTAAATACTTTTCGTCAGAAAGCTCATACCCCAAATCAATCAAAGCCTCGACGAGAGCTACCTCGGAAATCTTCTCTCCCTCCTCAACCTCGTACTGCCCACCCCTGAACTCTTCGATATTTGGCAAATCTTTAAACAGGTTTTGGTATGTCGTGATCAAAACCTTCTGCTTCTTCTTTCCGAGCATTCGCGCAATAAATTCTGTTTTCCGAACGAGAACATCTCGCGGCTTTAAATTCTCGTCGTTCAAAACGTCATAAATAAAAGCCTGGTCGTAATTAAAAAACGCCAAGTGTTTCCCTAAACCGTTCGCATACGCATCGTCGTTCACAACCCACAAAATCACCTTTGCGTCCCCATAAACCTTCAAGATGTCAAAGAGTGTTAAAATCTTCGCCGAAAGACTCCCTGTGCCCGAAAGGGTAATATTCGAAAACTTTCCAAATGTGGCAACGACCCGGTTGTTTAAAATCTCCGGGAATTCTTTTTTTAAATCAAACACTTATGGCTGGCTTCAAATTTTGAGTGGCATAATAATGTAAACATAATCCCCGCCCTTAAGGGGTGCGATTGTCGCCGGGGAAAGTTTGTCACTTATGCCAAGATTTATTTTTTCTTCCGAAACAAACATTAAAACATCAAGTAGATATTGTGAGTTTAGCGCAATTTTATTATTGTCTCCGTCTACTTTTACGGAAATTTCCGCTTTTTCTTCACCAACCCTTGTTTCGTCTGTGGCCACCTGCAAAACGCCGTCATTTGTAACGGTTAGTTTGATGTTGTTGTTGTTCTCTCTTGCAAAAAGACTTACACGTTTCACAACCAGGGCGAGCTCCTCTACGGAAATTTCCGTTTTGGTTTTTGACTCTTTCGGAATAATCTTCTCGTAGTCCGGGAATTTTCCCTCAATCAGCCTGGACGTTAGCTCTATACCGTCCATTTTTATCAAGACCTGGTTTTTGGAAAAGTTAATTTCAACCTCTTTCCCGGCACACTTTGCCAATAATTTCCCGAGTTCGGAAACTGTTCTGGCCGGGATCAATGAGTCAACGGAAAACTTTACCGGGCTTTTTAGCTTTAGTGTTTTTTCCGCGAGCCTATAACTGTCTGTTGCTACCAGTTTGATAGTGTCTTTGTCCACTTTGAACAAAACTCCCGACAAAACGGGCCTTGTTGTGTTTACAGACGCCGCAAAAACCGTTTGGTTAATAGATTTTTCAAGATCTTTGGTCGATATAGTAAGTACATTTTCTTTTTCAACCTTTGGAATTAGTGGGAATTCATCCGCGCTAATTCCTTTTATTTTTGTCTTGGATGTTTTCGAGGAGAGTTCTAATGTAACACCTCCGCCCAAACTCATCTCTACCATGTCTTCTCTTAATAAAGAAACATAGGGGGTGATAAGTTTTGCCGGAACCGTTATCGCCCCTTCGTTTCTCACGTCCGCGTCCATATGATACTGAATTGCGATCTCGAGATTTGTGGCGGCAAAAAACAGCTTCTTTCCTTCCGCCTTAATTAAAATATTATTTAAAACAGGAAGCGTGTTGCTTGAATTTATCGCCTTGTTGACAATATTGAGAGCGTTTTCTAATTCATCCCTCTGGCAAATTACCTTCATAGAAAAAAGGTTACTGAATAAAAAATTTCCTTACAAACATTATAGGATATATATAATAAAAAAC
>JAHKBB010000058.1 GCA_018826445.1 Patescibacteria group bacterium
GAATTTAGTGTAGTATTTCCTGGCAATTCCTGATTTTTGTCTAATGTTAAGCTTTCATCGTTTTTATTTTTTTCTTGTAAGCTATCATACACATAAAATTCATTTTTTGTCGAATCAAAGCCAAAAATAGTCATATAATGTTGATAGCTATCCCTTCCCCCTAAAATTATCATTGGTTTATTTAAAGAAAGTTGTTCTTGTAAAAATAAAATTTTTTCTTTTTCTGAAAATGCTTGTAAATTTGGCGTCTCTATTACTATACCATTTTCTTTGAGTTGTTTTTCAAGTCCCCACGGTAAAGTATATTTGTTTGACAATCTCCATTCAATTTTCTCTGCAAATTTAAAAGAATCAACTTTTTCGTCTTTCAATGCCCTGACAACTGCGGCTGTATTAAAAGGTCCGCAATCGTTTATTGTCTGACGATAATTGAATTCTTCAGGATAATTAATAAAATATGTATTCCTTATTTTTGACTCATCAATTACCGGAGGCGGACTTTTATGGGATATTAAAATTAGCCCTGCTAGAAGTGCTAAAATAATAATTACGATTTTTATTTTAGTTTTCATTAGTTTTTTTCTTCCAGATAAAATATGTTTCACTTCTAGGGCTATCGACTAAATCCTCTGGGGTAACCATTGGCCCCGCGTGTAAATCAAAAGAACGCCCGTAAGTTTCCAAATACATCCCTGTCACTGTGCGTGAATAGCTCTTGTAAATTAAAAGTGAACAATACCATTTACTTTCACTCCATTTGGTAGCCAATATACTGTATGGCTCCTTCAATTGTTCTCTCGCGTAATTAACAACCCTTTTCCTAGCTTCATTTTCAGTAATAATCTTGCGTTTGCTTCTGGGTGTATACCATTTGTCTATTTCACGAATGGGGTTTGGAAAAACAGGTTTAAGCCATCTAACTTCCTTTAAATCATTCAACATCCATAAATTTCCATTTGTGTTTTTTGAGCCGTCTGGTAAATCTATTGTTCTTTTTTTCTTTAATTCATATTCGACTACTCCTTCTTTTATTTCCTTTTTTCCATTTTTCTTATCTTCTTTTTGTAAAAGGATGCCACTAACTTCGATAACTTTTAGTGGACTTAATTGTGATACCAATGCCGCATGGTCAAAATCTTCCCAAGGCAAATAGCGCGACCATTGTGAACTTTTGTAGTGAGCCACAAGGAAATCTCCAATTTGTACATTCTCCGGTACAATTAGTGTTTGGCTCGAAGTTCCAGGTATTTCTATTTTTGGTCCTGACATATTTATTTCAGTTATTTTTATTCCCTTTAAGATGTTTATTCACATTTTTATCAAAATCAGACACAAACTTTCTATCTTCTTCTTTTTTGAATTTTATAAATTCTTTCTCGGCTTTTTCGTCTGCAAATTTCTTAGAAATACTACCTTCATTTTTCAAAATTTCTTTCTCATTTAGTCTTAAAAAATCATCAAGTTTTCGAATCCAGTCCTCCATCAGTTGTTGCAATTTTTGCAACAACTGATTTAGGATTTAATTCTCCGGTTTTAAAAATATTTTTAATGTGTTTGGAAATTGTTGATTTATCTCTATCGAATAATTTTGCAATCTGATTCAAAGTTAGCCATACAGTTTCATCTTCAAGTTTTACCTGAATTTTTAGTTTGCCATTATCTGCCTCGTAGAGAATTAATTGTGAATGCTTCATGATTAATTATTTTTAGCTTGTGAATTATATCAAAAAATCATTTTGAGTTTAAGCTTTCTTTATCTGAAACCTAAAAATAGGATAACCTGTGGAATGCTTGTTACCATAGCCAGAAAAAAAGTACAAACCCCTTTATTCCTCGATAGGAATATAGTCCAAAACAATCTCATAGGTATCTTCAAAGAAATCCATTATTTTCATTTTGTATACATCTCCATATTCAGTTTTGACCACAAAAACCGTTCCCTCTTTTATATCATCACGAGACAAGCGTTCACTATCCGTAAAGATAAAATCCTTTAACAAGCTATTATCTATTTCTGAGAATTCTTCTTGAACAATTGTGACAGACCCCTGGGGAATACCGAGTTCCGGATCACCCGGCTGAATAAAGAAATGAGACGAATATGTGTTTAAAACATCAAACTCTGTCATATCATCTGTTACTTGCGTAAGCTCGCCTGTTGCTAGATCGAGCATCATTGCACCATCAGACCCTTCTATATCATTAAGTGTAACGATGATACGTTTGGCGTCCGGTGCCGCGAGAGGTTCTCGGTCAAAAAAATGTTCCAGATCGACGTCCTGTAATTTTTTGAAAGTTTGGAGCCCGGCTTCAACCACCCAGACATTATCTTTATCCTTTGCATACAACATGCCCCGGAACGGCTGCACTTCAAATGCGAGGGGGTCAGCGTCTTGTAATTTCGTAAAATCATTATCCGCCATAAAGTAAACGCCGTTTTTGTCTTTGAAAATGTCATAATGCAAAACCTGCTCAAAACTAGCACCGTCCAGATTTTCATCGCGTTCAAGCTCATACGCATCGTTACTATAAGTCCAAACAGTATCCTTATCCTTTCCCACAAAACCTTCATTATACTTGTAGTACGCTTCAGAAAATCTCTCATTAATGAGATAGCACGTGCCGTCGGGCAGCCTTTCGAACTTTTCAGTTCTGTCTTCAAATACGCGTGGTCCGTTTTTAAAATCCTTCTGAATGATCGAGCATACCCCCGGATCGGTATAGTAGAAAGGTTCTTCTTGTATGCCAGCTTCAATATGCTCCCGAAACTCAACCCAATCTATAATCTCAAAAGTTTCCGCATCAACGTCATCAAGAATAGTCTCATTTTCACCTTTTTCATCATAAAGCCAAAATTGGCCATCGTTGCTTCCATAAATGAAATATTCTTGCTCCGTAGGGAATCCATATTCCAATGCGTGAACTTCAAACGTTTCCGGGTTCATATCTTCAAGCAGAATAGGAACGCCCCTGTCGACGATTACAGCAGAGGGTACGCTACCTTTGTAAGATATTCGATATACATGCTCATTGTCATGAGCGTAATAGGCCTGAGTCCACCCTTTGTTAAAACGATTTGAAGACCGTACGGGCGTATCAATTTCTTCATATACTGCCAGATCAATTGTGTAACTGTCATCCTGTGACTCTACATATAAACTGGATTTGTCCTGGCCTAAAATTCTTTCCCGGGATACCAATTTGATCTCGAAAGTACTCGCGTCAAGTTTGGGCAGAGCTTCTAATTTATTATCCTTTAGGCGGTAAAGCGAATTGGCATCGTGGAAAAATACAATCCCCATCTCTATCATCAACTCATCATCCGGCCCTTTGATTTTTTCAAAACTTTTCGCATCGATTCCCACATGGGGAATAAAAGAACTTCCGTCAAAAAGATAAATCATATCTTCATTACGATATAACGTGTGATGTGAAAACCTCGCCACGCGGCGACTACATATGTTCCCACCGAAGCACGAATGAGCCTCCGCCAGCATCTCTTTTGTTACGTTATCAAGAAGTGGAATTCCGGAAAGCTTCTTAAAATCAATTCCAGTCCCATTCACTTGTTTTAACGAATCGTTGACCAACAAATACACATTTTCTTTATCACGATAAAAACCTTCCTTCTTCATACCTTCGAAGCTGTCCGCATCGGCAACATTAGCAATGATAAATAGATTTGGATCATCGCTTTTAAATATATAAACACCATTTTTGTCTTTGAACACTTTTGCGCAGTTTGCATCATCAAATTCAAGTGCGGGAACGGTTTGTAATGTTTCCCTGTCAAACTCTTTCACGAAAAAACTTTGTCCGACTGGGGCTGTAAAATAAAGAACATCGCGATACATGCGCATACAAGCATGATTTATTAAAAGTTCACTATCAAACAAAGCGGAACGCTTGACAAGAGTTTCAATCTCAATGCGCACCTCATCGTCCACCCAGCCAACACGATTCTCCGGATTCGGCAGAGCATTATTTTCATCTACTAATTTTTGTGCAAAAGCAACAGGATCTAAATCATATTCAGCTTGATGCTCTAATTTTAATATATCTCCATATGTGTGATAATCATTGCGGGTATGATCAACAGACATTCTCCATATCAATTCGGCAATTTCTCCACGAGTGATATTCTTCCAGAAACTATCGATACTATCCGGAATCGCATGCTTGTTTGATAGACGAATCACGTATGGTTCGTACCATCGTTTTTCTTCGGAAGAATTTGTGTTGTAACGAAATGCTTTCGTTATGATTTTACTTGCCTCTGCAAAATTTATGTTTTGTTCCGGCCTGAAAAAACCGTCAGGATAGCCATTCACCAGATTATTTTTAGCCGCGCTATGGACATATGGCGCAAACCAGTCAGCACTGTCTACGTCATGGAAAATACCCTCATGTTCATTTTCAATGGACCATTCTTTCAGTTCCATCACCATCTTTAAAAATTCAGCCCTATTAACAAGATTATCCGGACGGAACGTATTATCTGAATACCCCTGTACAACGCCTTTATCTTGAAGAAACTGGATTGCCTCGGTATAAACGTGAGCTTCTGTATCCAAAAACGCCCCATAAGCAGATAGCGGATACATCAGTACTATCGCTGAAACTAATGCAAACTTAACAAATATTCTCACAAGGAACATTTAGCATGTTTTTATTTTTATGTCTAAGTTATTTGCTGTTTAATTCACAGCAGTACTGTAATCATTCAAAATCGCCGCGACCATCTCGGCTACGCGTTTGTCGTGCAAAAAATCCGCGTGAATAACCGACCGATCTCTGCGTAATACCAGATTCAAAAGAGCACCTTCAAGGATACCGCTTTGCAAAGGAACGAGCTTGTCGGCAACGGAGATAACTGCAACCGTTTTCCCTCTTACCTCCTGCGTTATCTTAGGAATTTCTGTTTTTAGTATGTCACTGCCGGGCGAGAGATCCTTCAGCGCCATGTCACCCCTTTTTACAAAAGAAAGTGTCCGGGCCAAAGGCGCCCCTTGCCATGGGGTGCCGAGCGTAACTATACGCCCAACTTTTTCACGGGTTTCCCCCGAAAGACGCGAGCACGCTATCAAAACAGTGAGTCCACCCATACTGTGGCACACAAAATTAACTATTTCCGCACGGCTTTGTTCTATTATTTCCTGGACATGATCCGCCGCTTCAAGTGTTGGTAAAGGTTGCCTCAATCTCAAATCTTCATAAGCACGAAGAGTGCGACTTTCAATACCTCGTTCTCTCAATCTTTCCTCCAAGGGTAATAAACTCATGTTTCGAGAAGCATACCCGGGAACAATGACAGTTTCTGTACCCCCAACCTGTTCCGCGGGTTTCCTCTCGTCACCATTCCCTCCATTAATTCCTAATAATCTAAACAAATACAAGAAATTCCCAACCACATTCCGAGGAGTTACCAGTGTTTCTACCATTTCTCTAAATCCGACTTTGGGAGGCTGTCCGTCTTCAACAAAACTCACCCCATCTTCACCCATAACATCTACAATCGCGGATTTTAAAGAGGAAGTCATTTGAACTGTTAATTTCTTAACTTAAAAAATAACACACCCAAATAATTTGTCCAGAATAATGGAGTTGCGCTATAGCAGTAAGTGATCTGTTTTCTGTGTAAAATATTGCCAAATCGCATGAGGGAGCGTAGACCCCGCGTCCCATTACAAAAAATAAACGGATTTCTAAACGGAACGAGAAAGGCTGTAAACAGCACTTAACAGCTTGACGATAAGGAATAAAACCAGTAAATTAACACCGCATTAAACAATTAATTATGGACGATACAAACCCAACAAATCCGAATCCCGGACAACAAGGTGGACAGGGTCCTATGCAAAATAACGACCCCTTCGATTTAGGTTTAGATAAACCCGTGGCAGAACCTGCAGGAGGAACACCACCACCGCCCCCACCACCGCCACCGCCTCCAGCACCGGGAACGCCGGTTCCACCGCCACCTCCACCTCCACCACCAGGGGGAGCACCGGTTCCGCCGCCGCCTCCTCCACCTCCGCCAGCACCTCCGCCAGCAGGAGGCTTCGGAGAAGCCCCACAGCCACCTATGGGTGGGGGAATGCCGCCAACCGACCCGTTCGCAGGAGGAATGCCGGGAATGGGAATGCCGGGCGCACAACAACCACCAAAGCCGGAAGATACAACTCCAGCGAATTTTCAGCTTGGAGCCAAGCTTCCGCCTAAATTAAACGCTCAAGTTCCTAAACATAGTCTGAAATTCGACGAGCAATACTTCCTTAAATTGCTTGCCGGATCAATCTCGCTCACAAAAGACGAGAAAGCAAAGATCATCGAGTCTATTCCAAAGTTGAAGCAGAGCCAGATTGACGAACTTATCCGGATTTTTGAAGAGGAAAAACAGAAATTCGCGCAACTTAGCGCAAAGCACACAGATCAACTCGAAAAGCTCGCTGAAAAACACTACCAAGATTGGATGGATATTGAGATGAGCCAACAACAGCAAGAGAAGTATTCGGAAGACGACAAAAAAGCTGAGGAAATCAGGAAAAACTTAGGACTTTAGAGGTTAGCTTTATACAAACAATTTCATTAGTAGGAGTGCCGGGAGGCACCTTTGCTTTTATATAATTATTTGTCCAACCGGCGTTGTGATCTTCCACCAACACGGGAAATTCTTTGCCAAGTTGATCCCTAATAAACTTCTCGCGCAACTTGTCACCAACTTTTCGAAATTCGTCCGCACGAGCTCTCTTTACGTCCGTCGGGACTTGGTTCGGCATGGAATATGCGGGAGTTTTCGGACGGCGTGAAAACGGGAAGACATGCAGTTTCGCAAAACCAATTTCTTTCGCAAATTTCATACTTTCTTCGTGATGCTTTTCGGTTTCTCCCGGGAATCCGGTAATGACATCCGTGGTAACGGCGGTTTCAGGCGCGATTTTCCGAATTTTTTTACAAACATCCGCGAATAATTTTGTGTCGTATTTGCGATTCATCTTTTTTAAAATCTCATCGCAACCCGACTGCAATGACATATGCAAATGCCTGCAAAAACGAGGCTCTTTCAAAAGCTTCAAAAATTCATCCGAAAAATTCTGCGGCTCAAGCGAACTGAGGCGCACACGCGGAATATCAGTCTCTTTTAAAATCTTCCAAACAAGCCCGGCAAGATCCAAATCACCCTGCTTGAAATGCCCAATGTGAATGCCGGTTAGAACAATCTCCTTAAAACCCTGCTTCTCCTTTTCCTTGATCTCCTTCATAATCCGCTCAACCGGGTAGCTCACCTCCCGGCCGCGCGAATGGGGGACAATACAGTAAGTGCAAAAATTATTACATCCATCCTGAACCTTTATGACAGCCCGCGTCCTTCCAGAGGTAGGGGAATTCGGGCAGTCGGCGAAGAAGGCTGTCCCTATGATGTATGGCTGGACTGGAAGGGTTGA
>JAHKBB010000126.1 GCA_018826445.1 Patescibacteria group bacterium
AGTGCCAGTTGTTGTGTCAGGGTCCCTGATAGGATAAACAATCGCTACCTTGCCCCAGTTAGTATTGCTAGAATCAGAAATTTGCGAGGCAGTTGTATTTGGTACATCAAACTCAGGACGGGCATTAACAACATAAGTGAGGATAACATTATCCACTGCGGGCTTATTAGCGCCTGTAGAAGTGAGAGTAGTTTTGTACTGCACCCATTGATCATTTAAGCCATCTTTCATTGCTGAAGGTATGGCGCTGCTAGTGCAAGTAACAGTTCCTGATACTTTGGCGCAGTTTGCTGTTGCATTAGTAAAGTTTGACCAAGAAGCAGTATCCAGATTTACAGCGCTTGAAGCGGTGCGCAGAGAAACTGTCACAGTTGTTCCGCTTGGTAAACTCGCATCCTCATCCCATTTAATTCCTCCCATAACATTAGCGTCAGATGATGTGTCATATTTGGAGGAGGTAAGAACGCCATTACTATAAAAAACCAAATTTATCGTAATATCCTGCAAATTCGGGGTGAGCGAGGTGTCGGTATAAGTGAAAACCGCTTTATATTGAACATATTGATAGCCGTCAATGGCATCCAGCGAGCCGCCGTTAGAAACAACATTCCAGTCCGTCCAGCTTCCATCCGGAGTCCCGGTGTTGCCGGCGCGCGCTGAAATCGCGACCGAAGTATTTGTCGGTTCATAAGCTGTCCAGGAGATGGTTGAAAAATCGTATGCCTGATCCTTATCCTTCACCTGCGAATAAAAAGTGTTGGAATTAGTGGCGGCAAAAGCCGGAGAGGAAAAAATCAAAAATCCGGAAATTATAAAAAATCCTGCGATTAAAAATATTTTAAATTTTGCTTTTTTGTCTTTCATTAATGTTTCAAACAAACTTTTTCAAAATTATTCTGAACAAAAAAATATTCCCAAAATCTGCCGTCCAGCGCGTTGAGCATTTTCTTCCGCAATCTGAATGTCTGATAATTTTTCATTATTCCCAGATACGAATTGGCGCTGGCGAGAATCAAAGCCACCTCTGGCTTTTCCAGTTTTCCTTTTTCCGCCAGCAACCGGTTCCAGCCCTCTATTCTTTTGAAAAATCCGCCCTTGATTCTGTGTCCGGCATAATTTCTGAAAGGTTTTATAAACGCCCCCAGAAATAAAACTCCTTTCTTGAAATGCTGAAGATAAATCTTTCCTTCGTGGACACTAAGACCGACTCGCCGAATAAAAATTTTGATTTTAACAATGACCTGCCGTAAATATTCCCGGCTTCTGTGGACTATCACAATATCATCCACATAGCGGCCATAATATTTGAGTTTCAAATCTTCTTTGGCAAAATGATCAAGGTCATTGAGATATATGTTTCCAAAAAGCTGGGAAGTAAGGTTCCCGATAGGGAAGCCCTTGTCTTTCCCGGAAAAAAACAAACTTTTTGATTTTGGCAGTCCCAGCCAGTTTTCTTTTTTGCCTCTCACAACGCAATTCTTTACCGGATCGTTAAAAATTATTTTTTTGAGGAGATAAAGGACAAAATCCAAATCAACTTTAAGTTCTTCTTTTTTCTTCTCCAGAACATTGTCGATTTTTTTGTATAAAATATTCTTGTCCATAGCCATAAAATATCCTTTAATATCCAATTTTAAAATCCAGCAATCCTTGCGATAATTTTCCGAGCAGGAGCGGATAAAATGGTCAAGGCGCTTAATGCCGAGCGAAGTTCCTTTTCTGGTTCGGCAGGAATATGAATCATAGATGAAAAGTTTTTCAAAAATCGGGCTGATGTAATTATAAATCAGGTGATGGACAACTCTATCCCTGAAATCCGCCGCAAAAATTTCCCGTTTCACCGGGCTGAAATTGATAAAACAGATGCTCGGCTTAATTTGATAACGCCTTTCCACTAGTTCGTCGCGCAGTTCAAAAAGATTCTTTTCAAATTCCATTTCAAATTTAAGGGCGTTAATCGTGCCTCTCTTGTTTTTCCTGGCGTCGTAATACGCTTGGAACAAATCTTTTAATAGTTTTTTTGAGTCCATATTTTTTTAAGCCAGTTTTTGACGCAACGGACCGAAAAGCCGTTTGCGCGGTTGTTGTTGTTCGCAGGGTTCACACCGGATGAATTGAAGTTCAGGTTGTAGGCGTTCGTGCTGTACGGCGTAGCAGACCAATAGTTGCCGTTCGAACCCTGATTGTTGAGCGTGGCATTGTTGTAATTGCGGTTGCCGGCGGCGTAAAAATAATCACTATACTCATCCTGCCCCTCTAAAATTAGAATGAAAAACAGGACTGGATTTTTCCTATTCCTCGCCCCGCCTTGACGGGACCAGGGGATTATTGAACTGACCTATTCGGCGCGCTCGCTTTTGAAATTTTCATAAAGCGACTCTGGCCATAAAATTGTTAAAAAATCTACTGCTATTTCGCGCTTTTCTGCCACGCCGCCAGTTGCTTGGACACGCTTTCTATTTTTTCGTTCAAGTTGATGAATTTTTCCAGCCCTATTTGTTTCAAATCTTTGAGGAGCCGCAGCATCATTCTGATTGTTTCAATGTTTTCCCTCGCTTTCTGGATTTTTTCCTTTTTCTCCCAGCTGGAATTGGCGCGGTAGATATTGAGGATCATTTCAATTGTTTCTTTCTTGATTTCTTCTCCAATTGTGAATTTCCATTCCCTGGAAAAATTCTTTACAAGCTTAAACAGCTCAATGAGCAGTTCGTAACTTGTTTTATAAACCGGTAGATTGTCGTAAATTGCCATAAATTTTTTTCGACCTTTAAATTTTAATAAATCAAATAGTCAAATAGACAAATAACCGAATCAGTTCTTGACGCAACGGACCGAAAAGCCGCTTGCGCGGTAGCTGTTGTACGCAGGGCCCACACCGGACGAACTGAAGTACAGGTAGTAGGCGAACGTGCTGTCCGGCGTAGCAGACCAATAGCCGCCGTACGAACCCTGACCGCCGAGCGTGGCACTGCTGTAACTGCGGCCGCCGGCGGCGGGAAGATGCAGGACTGAACTAGCAGCAGTAGTGTAGTTTGTGATACCTAAAGCTGAAACAACTGAAGCCCATTCTGGTTGGCTTGGCACATGCCAGCCCGTCGGGCAGGGATTATTTAAATATCCGCCGGCTGAACCCCAAAGATTTCCGTTTTGCGGGCTGCGCCAGTCATAAGGACTACCCATTCCGTAAATGAAATTGGCGTGTCCGGGATTGTCAGAAGAACTTAAGCCGGTCTGGGTACCGCTGTTACTAATTTGGTGCCCGTCCAGAAGCCGTCCCCATTGGAAATACCAGCCATAGGATGTGGTTGGAGAATTATACGCTGTAGCCACTGCCGTGGCTCCCAGATTGCGGTCCAGCCAGCATTGGCTATTTGCGGTGACGGTGCCGTAAGTTAAGCCACCATATGAACAAGAGTCTTCGCAGGTTGTTGAGGCGCTGCAAGGGCAAACTCCGCCAATTGAACAAGTCCCATCGCCACAACAAGTTCCGGAGCTACAATCGCTGGCTTCGTCGCAAGCGCTTCCGTCCGCCAGTTTGGCCTGGCAGGTGGTGTCGCATCTCGCGCTCTGGCAAATGTTATCATTATTGCTCTCGCAGGCGTATGTATTCGGCTTTTGCGGATAAACCGTGTCTGAGCCGACATAAATATAATCGGTTTTGTCCCCCGCGTTGAAATCGGCGTCTGTGGTTTCTGTGGTGGAAGACGCAGTGCCAGATAAAGTAATTCCAGTGCCGGCTGAAATCGTGGTAGACGCGGAATAATATTTGGTCCAGTTGTTTTGGTTTGTAGCGTGAGAAGCAGTGGTGATTGTATCCGCTCCACCGGCCCAAGAAGACTGCAACCAAGCATAAGTAGCACCAAGGATTGACTTATAATCCACCACAAAAGAACTCAATAATAAAATTATCAAAATACCCACCAGCAATGGTTTTTTCAGATGGTCAATGATTTTTCTGAACTTTTTAATCTTTCTAACCATAATTATATTATAAAATTACAAATAACAATTTACCTGCCCGCAATGCTTTCAGCATAGCTGATGCAGGCGGGCAAATAACAAACA
>JAHKBB010000059.1 GCA_018826445.1 Patescibacteria group bacterium
AATTTTCCCTTCATGATTTGTCTGTGCTACCAAATCCGCCCCTGGTTTTGTTTCCCATTTCCTCGACTTCTTCCCAGTCGAACTTATCAATATGCACAAAAACCCCCTGCGCGACTTTTTCACCTTTCTTTATAGTAATCGGCTTGTCCCTGAAATTATATACAAGAATCTTTACCTCGTCTTCCGGTCCGCAATAATCATGATCGATAATTCCAAAACCATGCGGCGGCATAAGACCTTTGTTTATAGGTGTGCTGCTGCGGGAAGCCACAATGAGCATGTACCCGACCGGAACTTCAACAATCACATTCGCCGGTATGAATCCAACTTCTTTCGCTTCAATCTCCGTGTCTTCCCTCGCTAAGATATCAAAGCCGCAAGACCCCTTCGTCTCATAAACCGGAAGCGGAAGCGATTTGTCGATCCTTTTGATTTTTACGTTCATGCTAGCATTTTAAATTCTTTACGATTTCATGCAACTCTTTGACCTCGTCCCCGCGAATAACTTCATTATGCCCCGGGATTATAACATCTGCGATCTCAAAAATCTTTAGTGCGCTCTCTTTGAAAGCTTTTGGGTCCGGAGCTTGCAGTACCCCTTCCCTGAATCTATGCGCGGAAACAGCGTCTCCGGCCATCACATATGTCACACCGTCTTCCCTATATACATAGGAATGGTGCGGTTCGGAATGACCCGGAGTCGGCAAATCCTCTATTTCCTCCGGAAAGTAAGGATTTCTTTTCCTGCTCGCGCTATATATATGTCCTTCACCGGTTTTGTGCGAAAGCATATTGGGCCCGACTCCGACATACGCATTTGGAAAAAGGAAATTATTTGTCGTATGATCGAGGTGATAATGGGTATTCAAAATACAGTGTATGTCCTCCGGCCTTAATCCTTCCTCGGAAAGCCCGTCCAGAAGCTTCTGTCTGTGGTAAAAAGCCCCGGTATCTATGAGAATATTGTGCTTATCAGTCCTGATCAAAATCGAACTGCTGGTCAATGGATCAATGACATAACTGTCCCCGTTAAAGTGATCTTCATGCAGGCCTTCAAAAAGTATCTTTATCATTTAATAAACGTTATAATGGGTCGCGCCTAATCTTAAATTATTCCATGCAAAAAGAAAAGATCGACTTCGCGATAGGGGGCCAAGCGGTGATAGAAGGCGTGATGATGCGCTCCCCGCACCATGTTGTTGTGTCTGTCCGCAAAGAAAGCGGGAAAATAAAGTCTAAACACGAAAACTTCCTTTCGCTCACACAAAAGCACAAGATCTTTTCGCTGCCGGTATTGAGAGGCATGGTAGGATTAATCGAAATGATGGTTGTGGGATACAGAGCGCTAAATTTCTCCGCTAACGAATCGGTGGAGGAAAATCCCAAGGAAAAGCACGAAAAAACCACGCTGGAAAACATAGGCGACATCATAATGATGCTGTTTTCCGTGATTCTCGCGCTCGCGATCGGGATTTTCCTCTTCAAATTTGTCCCGCTGTCCCTCGCGGAGTTCCTTAGCAACAATTTTCCACTAATCAAAGAAAACTATGTCTTATACAACATCATAGACGGTATTACAAAAACACTGATTTTCGTTGGATACATTTGGGTGATTTCGCTGGCGCCAACATTCAAAAGAGTATTCGAATACCACGGGGCGGAGCACAAAGCGGTCTATGCATATGAAAAAGGGCTCAAGCTCACGGTCCAAAACGCAAAAAAACAAATTCGCTTCCATCCCCGATGTGGAACCAGTTTCGTGTTCGTAGTATTTGCAATAAGCATCCTCATATATACCCTCTTTCCAAAACTGGATGAATTTTACCTGAACCTCACACTCAGAGTGGCTCTTCTTCCGGTTATTGCGGGCGTCGCGTACGAGGCACTCAAGCTAAGCGCAAAACACACAAAGAAGTGGTGGGTGAAGGTCTTAATCGCTCCCGGGCTTTGGTTTCAAAGAATCACAACCAGGGAGCCAAATGAAGCTCAACTTGAAGTTGCTTTGGATTCTCTTGAAAAAGCACTTGAGCAAGAGGGAAAAGGGAAGTAGAATAAAGCGCAGTACAAATTAACACATAAACAAATGAAAAAACTTCTAATCGCAATTATCATAGTTCTTGTCCTCGTAGGCGGGTGGGCTGCAACTACTTACAATGGACTTGTTCAGGCGGAAGTAACTGTTGACGAACAATGGGCGCAAGTTGAGACAGACTACCAAAGAAGAGCGGATCTCGTGCCACAGCTCGTAAGCACGGTAAGAGGGGCGGCGGATTTCGAGAAAACAACTCTGGAAAATGTTACAAATGCAAGAACCCAGTGGCTCAACGCTTCATCCGTAGCGGATAAAGTTCAAGCGGGCGATGCATTAGGATCAGCAATCGCCAGACTTTTGGTGACAGTGGAAAACTACCCAAACATCAAGGCTACAGAGAACTTCTTAGTTCTTCAAAGCGAACTCGAAGGCACAGAAAATAGAATTAGCGTATCAAGAAAACGATTCAACGAAGCGGTATCTTTGTACAACCAAATGACACGCGTGATGCCAAAGAGTCTTGTCGCGAAACTGTTTGGATTTGAAGCAAAAGATTTCTTCATGGCGGAAGAAGGAGCCGAAGAAGCTGTGGAAGTTGAGTTCAACTTTTAAAACCAGCCTTAGATGAAAAAGTTTCTCATAAGCTTTGTAGCATTCTTGTTTGTCGTTCCACACGCGTATGCGCTTTCTTTTCCGACCCCGGAAGGCCACGTAAACGACTTCGCGAATATCATCGACGACAGCTCCGAACAAACATTAGAAGAGGAACTCCGCGCCTTCGAACAACAAACCGCGCATGAAATTGCGGTTGTCACCATCACCGCCCTCCCGGAAGTAACGATTGAAGAATACGCAGTTGAGCTTTTCGAAGAATGGGGGATAGGCAAGGCAAAACAGGACAATGGCGCGCTTTTCCTCATATCCTTAAATGATCGCAAAATACGAATCGAAGCTGGGTACGGACTCGAACCGGTCCTGACAGACGCGATCAGCATCCAAATCATAAACAACATAGTGAAACCGGCATTTCAAAGTGAGGATTACACTTCCGGAATTATAGAAGCCGTAGAAGTAATGATGAATGTAGCAAAGGGCGAAGTTGTAGATATCGGCGCAGTTGAGAACGAAACGGGAGAAACTTTTATCACAGCAATATTTGCAATTTGCATATTTGCATACTCTCTCATCTGGATGCCGGGGATTGCAATGAGAACAATGGACAACCTCAAGCTCAAAGGATTTGTACGTGTTTTGCTCGGCGGCGCAGCAAGTATAATAGGGTTCGCGGGAGCAGTATTTATAGGGTTTCTAGTTTTTATAATAATAGGAGGTCTCGGATTCCTATTTGACCTTAAAGCTCACAAATACAGAGACATGAGCATAACCGCACTTCCTTGGTGGCTCAAAGTCGGTAGCCATGGAGGCCGCCATATAAGCCGCGGTGGATTCTTTGGCGGCGGCGGCGGAGGTGGCGGGTTCGGCGGATTTGGCGGAGGAATGTCCGGCGGCGGCGGCGCCAGCGGTGGATGGTAAAGTCTTAAAAAAGTCAACAGAGGCAAGGTATGAAACTCAGCACATCTGATACCGCATCACCTTCTGATCAATCTTATACTTTTTCGTCGCGCGGTTAGGCGTCTTGCAAATCCGCCACCCGGCCGCCGGTTCATGTTCGTTCCCGATCAGCCCGGCGTGCGCGATTTTGTGATGTGTGTCACAAAGTGGAACTATCCTGTTGTGGTTCTCCGTCAACGCGAACCTGTCGGGGTGGTGAATGATTGTTGCCGGTTTTCTGCAGCCCGGGAATTCGCATTTTTTTGGTAGTGCGTGTTTTCTGAAAGAGGGAATCGCTCTTCTGATGATTTCGTGAGTGTTGTTGTACGCTGTTCTCCAGTTATCTCTCGGCTCCGCCCCGCTCTCCCCCTTTTCGCTGTTGCCGGTTCTCATCAACAGCGCCTTGAGGGTTTCGTTGAAGGAAACCGGTTCTTTCTTTTCTTTTTCGAGTTCCTGCTTGAAT
>JAHKBB010000007.1 GCA_018826445.1 Patescibacteria group bacterium
CCAGTTTCCGGGTTGTAATAAACCATCAACAATCATTCATCACCCCGACAGGTTCGCGTTGACGAAAAATCACAAAAACATTACCTCTCTCTGCAAAACACATCACAAAATCGCTCACGCGGGACTGATCGAAAACGAACACGAGCACCCGGCCGGGTGGAGGATTTGCAAGACGCCCGACAAAAACACGAAAAAGTTCGGGATTGATCAAAAGGTGATGCGGTATCAGACGTGCTAGGATTTACAACACGCCAAACCGCGCAACTGAAAAGTTCGGGGCCGAAAGGTGATGCGGTACCAGACGTGCTAGGATTTACTTTCCCTCCATTTTCAGGTATAATGTAGAGAAAAATAAACACAAAAAATGTTTGGAAACAGTCGTAATGACGAAGCATACGAACTAAATCTTCATAAAGGAGAAAAGAAGCATGTCTTCAGCGAACTTGCCAGCCAAAATCCGAACTACCCTCCTCGAGTTTTTGAGCAAGAATTGCCACGTCCAAGGATCAACCGAAGAAAATCAGCGGTAAAACATGCATTCAAAAATCTCGTAGAAAGAGTTGCATACTCGGCGGCGATATTTGTATTCCTATTTGTATTCCTGAACTGGCAATCATACAGCCAGATAATTTCAACAAAAATCAATGAAGTAAGAGGGGTGACGCAAACAAGTTCATTACAAGAACTGATTGATAGAGAGTTTGAAGAGGAAACCGTGCTCCCGGAGGTTGAAATCCCGATAATGCAAGAAGAGACAAATATGGGTGCAGTAAACTTACTCGGGTCATTGAGTAAAGAAAACGCACCACGAATATTCTCGCTAAAGGCAACCAAAAAGTTCGATGTTCAAAAAGCAGAGATAAATACACAAAAGAGGGCGGAACAGCTGCTAAAAGTCAGCAAAAATCCGGAACAAGAGAAAAAGAATATTCCATTACTGGACATGGAAGTAAGACCCCCGGACACAAGACTAATAATCCCGCGGCTTAACAGAAATGTTCCAATCGTACAAGTTAGACCGGAAAATCTGGTAAAAAGAGACTGGAATGCTCTCGAGGACGACATGATGGAAGCTCTTAGATTCGGAGTCGTCCACTTTCCGGGAACGGCAATGCCGGGAGAACACGGGAATATAGCTTTAACGGGCCATAGTTCATACTTTCCTTGGGATCCGGGAAGATTCAAAGACGTATTTGTACTACTTCACGATGTTGAAATAGGGGACAAGGTCCTTCTATATCATAAACAGACCAAATACATATATGAAGTCTATGAGAAAGAGATCGTAAGTCCGGACGAAATAGACGTTCTCGAGCCAACTGCTGACGATCGTCTAACTCTAATCACCTGTAGCCCCGTGGGCACAGACATAAGCCGTCTTGTCGTTACGGCGAAGCTTGTTAAGGAAAGCTAATTAAAAATTATTGAGCTGATCTAAGAGTGCTTCTTCATTAGCTTGCTCCTCTTCTTCATGCTTTTTCTCCGCAACTTTGAGCTTCTTGCGTTTCTCCTCAGTCTCAAACTGCTGCCATTCAACCAAATGCTTATCATTAAGTTTTTGAAGTTCGTCTTCGTACTCCTTGTCAAGTTTTTGAAGCTGCTTCTTTTCATTATCTAAAATTCCACGGAATTTCTCGACCTGCTCATCCGTCATAATGGGCAAAATCTGAAACCAATATTCGCGCTCGTCATCATTCATCGACTCGGTTCCTTTGATAAGTTCAATCAAATCCGGATATTTCTCTTTCACTACTTTTGGAATAGCGAATTTGTCGTCATCCGTTTTTGTTTGTCCTGTTTGTGTTTGGTCGTCTGCCATTCAAGTATCAATTTTAACAGAAAAGCCTTGTTATTTTAAGAGTTCTTCTTTCTGCTCTTTATATTCACCGTGGATTGCAGTCAATGCATCGTAAATTTCTTGATTAGTTTTATCTTTAAATGCGGGTTTCTGACTCTCAATGATTTTGTATTTGTCATCGACAAGTGTTTGAATCATTTGGTTATCAGCAAATTCTATCTTGTCCATTACTAGAGCTTCACCTATAGGGTGATGATCAATCATGTCATCGATTTCCTTGCCATGCTCGATTTCTTTTTCTTCTGTCGGCCTCTGCTCCAGCTTTTCCTTCGGCTCAGGCACAGCCTCCAATTCCTTTTGAGCATCTTCTTCGGTTCTGAGATCTTCCGTGCTGTGGAGTGCAGAAACCAAATTTGGAAACAAAAATTTTGAATTGGCCCCGATCTGAGTTTGAACAACTGCTCCACTCTCATTAACATATCGAATCTTTGCTTCGCCTAGCTTGCTTTGATGAACAACTATGGCTGTGTGAGTAATCTCCTTTCCTTTTTCCGGATCTCCAAAGAAAAGTACAGCGCCAACAGCAACCACAGAATCATAAGTTCCACGAATCTTTGATTCTTCCTCATATTTTCCATCAGCCGGTTTTGCTTTCAAAGGTTCTGTGTATGCTCCACTTTTTTCCAATCCGGCAAAAAGCTGTGTGGGAGTGAAGTCTTTCGAAACCGCTCCTAGTCCCAAAACCGAACTAATATACGCCACTGTGGAATCCTGTTTTCCGGCGTCCTCTTGAGTTTCATGAATGAGTTTAGATCTGTTAAAGTCGCGTTTTTCAAATCCCTTGGTATTTTTGTATTCGTCAGTTTCCCGCGCGTTTGAAATCGTCTCAGCGGCCCATCCCGTATTCATATACATTCCAAATAGCTCAAATATTTCTTTGATCCAATTGAAAAACTTTTCCATCATATGCTTTCCGGTACTTTGGATATCTTCCATCCAGTTTTTTGGTGTTTCGGCTTGTTTTTTCTTTTCCTCATCAAATTGCGCTTTTAATGCGTCAATAGCTTCCTGTATTTCTTTAGGAGGTTTGTTGCCGAACTCCTTCATTAAATCGTCCAGTGTTTTTTTGTATCTTTCACGCAGTTCAACAAATTTATCAGTTGCTTTCTTTGCATCGGTTACAACGAACTCTTCTTTTGCCAATTCGAATGCGGCTCCGAGGACATAAGCTTTTTCTGCATATTCCTCCAAAGGAAGATTTTTCGCTTTCAAATCATCAAATTTCTTTTGATAATCAGTACAAAGTCCCTTTATAGCAGGATCGGCATTCTCTTCCGGTTTAAACATCTTCGTGTAATGCTCCGTAACTTCCTCCGTAGTCTTAAATTCCGGTTTCGCATCACGTGTCTCAGGAGCGACCTCAGCCGCCTCCGCTGTGGGTTCCTTATCCTTGTCCGCTTTCCCCAAATGTTCTTTTGCGAGATCCGGAAGTTTGGAACCGGCAATCAAAGTTTCGTTCATCTTTCCGGTGAGAAAAGCATATTTGCTGCCACCCTCCAAATTGGCCTTTAGGCCGGTTAGCATAGCCTTTATCGCGTCGACGTTTTGAGCAATAACGCCGTTATTAGGTTCCTCCGAATTATATTGATCCCTGATATTTTTGAGATGATTCCAAACGCCGGTGGCAAGCTCCTTTTCTTTATCATCAGAAAGATCGAGTTGATTGACAATAAACCACAAGCTGCTTGCATACTCGTTAAATTCAGTAGCGAACTCAGAAGCGTTTTCGAAGCGATTCTTGCCGTTTTCCGCAGCTTTTTTTGCGCCTTCATTGCCCTCAAAAGCTTTCATGCCGCGGTCTAACAGATCTACAAGAGAATCATATCGAACGTCTTTGTATTCATATTTCCCATCGGCGTTTTTGTACGCCGGTCCGGAAGTTTCCACTCTGTATCGTCCATAATCCAAGAAAACATAACTGCTATTCTTGATTTTGTCATCCATCCCCTCAAGCAGAATTTTCGCTCCCTCCGCTTTTTTCTCCCCCAAATCCAGCTGATTCAAAATATCCCCGATACTTTTGGAAACAACATCATGATTATATGAAGCATCATCAAAAGACTTTTTTGCTTCCTTCAAACGAGCGGCTACTGCGTCTACTTCCGCCTGCTCCTCAGGCGTTTTTTTTGTTTCTTTCGTTTCCTGCGGTTTCACCCCTGATTTTTCCGATTTTGATGACATATTTTTTTTATTATTTTTACTAAGCCATATAAGACATCGCGGTTAACGCGACCTTACGAGAATAAGCAATTCCGCCGTTTGTGTGGCCCGGGAATGAACTATCTACACCCGACATCATCGGCAAATTGTTTTTGTACCAATATTTCATGCACTTGGCATATCCACCACCGCCCTGGTGATGAGACAGGTATAATTTTCTCACCCCAAGTTCGGTTTTGAATTCATTCGGGCTGTCTAAATTAAGCCAATACGCTTTTGGAACACCACCTGATCGAAGAGAGCTATTTATTGTTTTTGAGGCCTCTACCGCATGCGCGACAGTCGCAAAAATTTGAGCTCTGACTCCGGCTCCTTCCATGTTTCCGTCTATATCTCTGAACGTGTCCATGACAGAAGAATACTGTCCCATGAATAGGTTTCCGTTTTTGTCTCTTTCGCCCCTGTATTTTCCGTGAAGGCCTTCCCAAGTCCCGGCCAAGTGCTGACCGAGTCCGGTAGCGGTTGATTTTGAATTCTTCGCATAGGGATTAAACCCGGATTCGTTTCTGATAACCGCCCAAAAAGCCGGTTCCGCTTCACGCGTAATTCCGAAATGAGTAAGTGCATCTCCCATATCATTCTTCCAGCTTTCACGAGCTTCCACGGCAGACTTAAATTTTAATGATTCGTTGTATACCTGCCTTTTTTCTCTGCCAGTCATTTTTGCCGGATCGAGTCCAACGCTACTGTAATATTTGTCATAAAATTCCTTTTCTTCTTTTTCCAGGCGCTCTCTTTCCACAGCAAGTTCCTCCTTCGTCATTACTTTCGCAACTTCGATCGTGTAATTGTCAAAAACCGGGATATACCCCTGCGCATCATGAAACCCTCCTTTAAGCCCCATTCTCTTCCCGGTTCTGCAACTTCCTGAGGCATCGCAGATTCGTACTTCACGAACTGTTTCCGGCATTATATCTCCGGCGCCAACTTCCCAATATGCTTTTTCATTACCTTGGAAATTAACCAAAACCTTATCGCCTTCCTTGTAACTTTCCTTTAAACCCATACCTTCGTAGCCTTTTTCCACGTCAGACATATGTTTTCCAAAAAGTACAGCAAGAGTTCCGGATTCCTTTTCTTCAGCCTCCATTAGCTCATCATACGTGAGAGAAGCAACTGTTTCTTGATTTATTTCCTTTCCACCAAACGCAGACTTGATTTTATCCCTGTCTTCATCTTTTACTTCAAGAGGAACATTGATTTCTGCGGCTAGAGATAAAAGCGCGTCAGGAGTAGAAACCGGCTTTTCAGCCGATTCTTTTGACTCTACCCCCTCTACCGGTTTTCCGGGTGTTTCTGGTGACATGTTAAATTATGTAACAATCTCCGCAGTCCTGCTCAACTCTCTCTTTCATGAGTCTGCAAGAATTTACGAGATTTTGGATTTGATAAGTATCAGTATGCCCAAGGTCATGCAACTCCTTTATTTGTCGAACATTCGACAGAAGTGTCATTGCATTTATATCCACTTTGCCCTGTTGCTCCTCGGTCAATTTGTCATAAATCTCGGTATTGATAAGGGAGCTAGGTTGATGTGGATTTATCCGCCCGCTCCCAACCTTCGAAACAATGTCTTGAAGAAAAGCCTGATCTTCAGGAGAAACTCCTGTAGGATCGACTAAAGGTTTGTTCAAGGTTTCCTGTTCCGGGCCAACTTCTCCCTGAACTTGATCAGCATCCTTTACCTCTTTGATCAGTTTGCCTAAAGGATTAGGCTTCTTGAAACGATTTTGTTGTGTGCTTTGATCGTCCATTTGATTGTAAATTAAGTTCAAAAATCATATAATTATACCAAATTTACACCTTTTTTTCAACCATGGATAAGCAAGAAGCTCGAGAACGCATCGAAAAACTTAAAAACAAGATAAAAAAACTCAATTATCAGTATTTTGTTTTAGATAAATCCGAGGTTCCCGAACCTGTTAGAGACTCTTTAAAAAAAGAGTTGATCGCTCTGGAGACGGAATTTCCGGAATTGATCATGAAAGACTCACCAACTCAAAGAGTTGGGAGCACACTTTCCGGCAGATTTGCAAAAGTGAAGCATCTAAAGCCAAAAAAGAGCCTTGCGGACGTATTTTCGGGAGAAGAACTTCGGGAATGGAGCGAAAGGATCCAAAAACTTGTTCCGGGAGAAGAACTGAAATACTTATGCGAACTGAAAATAGATGGATTAAACATAACGGTTCACTACGAAAATGGTGAATTTGTACGGGCTTTGACCAGGGGAGATGGAGTGACCGGGGAAGACGTGACGCATACGGTGAAGACAATCGAGAGTGTGCCACTTTCATTGAATGAGAAAGTGGATATCGAAGTTTCAGGAGAAGTCTTCCTTTCCAAAAAAGCCTTCAAGAAAATGAATAAAGAAGGGGAGGATTTCGCGAATCCAAGAAATGCGGCGGCAGGAACAGTCCGCCAACTTGATCCGAAAGTTGCCGCTTCAAGGAAATTGGAAGCTTTTTTCTACGAAATTGGCACTAGAAACCTGAAAAAAAATCCGGAAACTCAGGAGGAAGTACTGAAAACTATGCAAAACTTGGGAATTCGTGTAAACCCAAAATTTAAAAAACTAAAAACCATCGGCGAGGTTATAAAATACTGTGAAAGTTGGCATGAAAAGAGAGACAAAGAAGCATACGAAGTAGATGGGATGGTGGTGAAAGTGAATTCCATCGAACAACACGGTAGAATGGGATACACTGCAAAGTCGCCGAGATTTATGATCGCGTATAAATTTCCGGCGGAACAGACCAGCACAATCGTCGAGGATATCCAGGTGCAAGTCGGCAGAACAGGCGCGATTACGCCCGTAGCGCACCTAAAGCCAGTTTTAGTCGCAGGCTCACGTGTATCACGCGCGACTTTGCACAACCAGGATGAAATAGAGAGAAAAGACGTGAGGATAGGGGACAGCGTAATCATCCAAAAGGCGGGTGATGTAATTCCGGAAGTCGTCGAAGTGCTAAAAGATCTTCGGACAGGTAAAGAAAAGAAATATCATTTTCCAAAAACATGTCCCATCTGCGGCTCAGACCTGAATCGCCCGGAAGGAGAGGCGGCCCACAGATGTACAAATCCGGAATGCTACGGTAAAGAGCGCGAGGCATTTTCTCACTTTGTATCGCGTTCCGCATTTAATATCGACTCTCTCGGAGAAAAAGTAATTGTACAGATTCTGGAATACGATCTCATAAAAGACCTGGCGGACATTTTTCTCCTAAAAAAGGAAGACCTCTTAAATCTCCCGCTTTTCCAAGAAAAAAGAGCGCAGAACGTAGTGGACTCTATCCAAAAAGCAAAAGAAGTTACGCTCGGAAGATTTCTGTTTTCGCTCGGGATTCGCTATTTGGGCGAAAAAGGCAGTCACGATCTCGCAAAGTACGTAGACAAAGAAACGATTCCGGAAATCATAGAAAAACTCTCATCTTTATCTGTTGGGGGTCTGAAAATGATAGAGGGAGTTGGTGAAAAAGTGGCTCAATCTATTTACGATTGGTTCCATAATAATAAAAACGTGGAACTCCTAAAAAAGCTGGCCAAAGTTGGGGTAAAGATCCAGAAAGAAACCGCAGTGAGCAGGACATTGGAAGGTAAAAAATTCGTGGTCACCGGAACTTTGGAAAACTTTGGCCGCGAAGAAGCAAAAGATGAGATAAAAAAGAGAGGTGGAGATGTCCAAAACTCAATCTCACCAAAAACGAACTTCCTGGTTTGCGGTGCGAACGCTGGGAGTAAATACGAAAGGGCAAAATCCCTAAACATAAGGATACTGTCCGAAGATGAATTTATGAAAATGCTCTAATCTTCGATAAGTTCTCCTCCAAAGATTTCAACAGCGTCAGAAGCGAGATCAGGCCCCTCAGAAGACTCAGAAGTTAATTCAACTTTTTTTAAATGTCCAATGACCTTAACTTGCTTTCCGAAAACTTTTTCGAAAGCTTTTTCGATATCCGCTCTAGCGTCCTGTGCCAGAACTTTCTCCATATGAAATTTTGTCATAAACTCAAAAGTTACCTCATTCCCTTCAACCTGCAGAGGTTTACTCTCGCCCAAAGATCTTCTCGCGGAAGGTATAGAGATGTTTTCCAAAACTCTTGGCCAATTTTCCTTCAGACGACTTATCGTAAACGGAATTTTCTCGTCCGAAACAGGGTTTCCTTTAACTATCGCCTTATGCTCGCGAGATTCCTTCTTCGATACCGGAGCAGGTTCAGTTTCAATAACTTTTAATTCGCCGTGACAAAACCTCACAGCGGCCATTTCCAAAGGAAGTTGTGGAATAGCACTCAGCTTGATCCCGTACGAAGCCTCTTGAAACGTATCAATCAAGCTAATGATGCTAGGAAGTTCGTCTACCTCGCCTTTATCAATTTTTCCAAGCATCAGCCCTCTCAAATAATCCAAGAATTCTCTAACAAATTGAGCTAGATCAATTCCTTCGGTATGCAGTTTGTTAATCGTATTGATCGCACCTTGCGCATCTTTATTCACAAGCGAACTATAAAGTCCTTCAATGGTCCCAATATCACTAATCCCAAGCACGGCTTGAACATTTTCAAAAGTAAGTTTCTTGTCAATTGTGAGCTGGTCCAAAAGTCCAATAGCATCACGGAGCCCGCCGTCGACATGCCGGGAAATGGCCTCAATAGCTTTGTCCTCAGCCTCAATTCCCTCATTTTGCGCAATGAAATTCAACCTGGTCATCATCGTTTTTACATCAATCCGCTTAAAATCAAATCTCTGACACCTGGAAATAATAGTCTCCGGAACTTTGTGAATTTCCGTTGTACAAAGAATGAAAAATGTGTGAGAAGGCGGCTCTTCAAGAGTCTTCAAAAGTGCATTAAAAGCCTCCTTTGTGAGCATGTGTACTTCGTCGATAATATACACCTTGTGCTTAGCCCTGGTTGGAGCAAAATTAATCTTCTCCTTAAGATCACGAATCTCGTCAATACCTCTGTTGGACGCCGCATCAATTTCAATTAAATCAATCAACCTTCCCTCAGCTGTATCCACACAAATATCACATTCACCGCACAGTTCATTGCCTTCCTTCGGATTCGCACAATTAACAGCCTTCGCAATTAAACGAGCCGCGGAAGTTTTTCCGGTTCCACGCGGTCCGCAAAAAAGATAAGCGTGCGAAACATGATCTTCCTTAAGCGCATTCAGTACAGTCGTGCGAACGTGATCTTGTCCAACAAGGTTGGTAAAGCTATCCGGCCTGTATTTTCTGTAAAGTGCTATTTCTGGCATAGTTTGGAACACAATGTTATCATCAAAATTACATGAAAATCAATGGGGTTAATTTGACAGGTTACAAACCCCAAACGTTTGGGGTTAACTAAAATGGGAAATGTGCCCTGTCCCGTCCTAGGACGGAATTTACAGATTGAAATTGGCCATTTCTCCAAGACAACAATTGGAAGCGATTAAACTATCTCTTCCACTTTCTTCTTGAACACACTTTCTGAAAACTTCCGGGCCTGTTTGCGTAAATCCCCGGGCTTATATTTCTTGTAATTTCCAATTAGTTTGCCGAGAGCATCTTCCATGGAAGCGATATTTGGCTCATCGAAGAATTCACCGGTCTTTCCGGCGATAACACTTTCCAAAACTCCGCCCCCGCCGTACGCGAGCACGGGTTTCCCGCATGCTTGAGCTTCAACCGGCGTAATTCCAAAGTCTTCCTCCCCGGGGAAAATGAGAGCTTTGCAGTTCTCCACATATTCTTTCACAACGTCATCACTCTTGTGTCCCAAAATTTCAACAGTTCTTCCCGCCATTTCTTGCAAATTTTTCTTTTCCGAACCATCTCCGATAACAATAAGCTTCTTCTTTATCTTATTGAAAAGCTGCACAGCCAAATCTACTCTTTTGTATGGACTCAAAGTCGAAACAATCAGGAAATAATCTTCATGCTTCTCATTCAGCCTGAAATTTCTCACATCAACGGGAGGATAAATGACATCGGCCTCACGCCTGTAATATTTCCAAATCCTTTTCGCTACATTCTCGGAATTCGCAATCACAATGTCCGGACGCTCAGCGGCGAGTCTGTCCCACATTCGAAGCTTTTTTAAAAACATTGTCCAAAGACCGCCCTTAAATCCGGTCATATGATTTTCATCGCGATATTCATTTGTCCAATCCCACGCATATCGCATAGGGGAGTGATAATAGCAAATATGTTTCGTATGAGTTGGGGTCACAATTCCGTGCGCAAAGGCATTGCTCGAACTAATAACAACGTCAAATTCCGAAAAGTCCCATTTTTCAACGGCTCCGGCATAAAAAGGAGCTAAACTTCTATGACTGAAATACTTTGACCATTTTTGGAGATGAGACGGACGCACGCGATTCTTCGGGAATATATCTCCACAAACTTTCTCATCATAGATAAGCGTATAAATCGGAGCTTTCGGATACATCTTTGCCAAAACGGCAAGAACTCGCTCCGCACCTCCGTTTTTAACCAGGAAATCATGTACAAGCGCTACTTTCATCTATTTAAAGCTTTTAATAATTTTTTGAGTGGATACGTGGTAATGACATCACTTTTTTCGAGCCATCCACGCCTCGCGACTGCAACACCAAGCGTCAAAAACTGCATCTGATTCGAATGGTGAGCATCCGTATTGATAGCGATTTTTACACCATGTGACTTCGCCATTTTACAGTAAATATCATAAAGATCCAGCCGCATCGGATTCGCATTGATCTCAATCACAACATTATTAGCCGCGCATGCCTTGATAATCTTCTCCATATCCGGTTCGTATCCGGTCCTTTGATTTAAAAGCCTGCCGGTCGGATGCCCGAGCATATTTACATAAGGATTTTCAATCGCTTTAATGAGCCGCTTTGTAACGGAGTCGGTATCCATACTCATAGCCGTGTGTATAGACGCGATAGCAATATCAAACTTTTTCAAAATATTGTCACCAAAATACAAATCCCCGCCCTTCATGACATCCACTTCACAGCCTTTCAGAATTTTAAAATCCTTCATTTTCTTGTCCGCTTTTTCAATATCTTTCAAATACTTATCAATATTACTCTCTTTCAAACCTCCAGTGATACCGAGAGCTCCGGAATGATCCGCAATCGCGATGTATTCATAGCCATTTTCCTTGTACGCTTTTGCAATATCCAAAATAGTCTGTGATCCATCACTCCATTTTGTATGCATGTGAAGATCACCTTTTAGGTCACGCGTTTCAATGAGTTTTGGGAGTGGTTCTTCAAACTCTCCATTATCCTCGCGAAGTTCAGGCGGAATATATGGAAGCCCGACACTCTTGAAAACTTCTTCCTCAGTTTTCCCTCCAATCATCTTTGAACCCTTAAAAACACCATATTCAGAGATTTTCAGCCCCTTTCTTTTTGCCAATGCGCGAATATGAATGTTATGAGCTTTTGAACCCGTAAAATAATGCATCGCCGCACCAAAACTTTTTGGCTCCAAAACACGCAGATCAACTTGAACTCCGGAATCCAAAATCACACTGGATTTTGTGTCACCCTTCGCGATCACTCTTTTCACGCCCGGATAATGAGTGAAATGATCAATGATTTTCTCGGCATTCTTCCCCGTCGTCAAAATATCCAAATCGCCAATTGTCTCCTTCATCCTTCGAAGACTTCCAACGTATTCAATTTTCTGCACATCCTTGCAGTCTTTCATATACGCAATAATATGCTGGGCATTCGCCAAAGCCTGGTTGATAAGCATTCTGCCGGGAGGATTCTTTTGATAGTCATCGATAGCATTAATAATGTCCTGTTCACTTTTCTCTCCCATACCGGGCAGGTCGCGAAGACGGCCTTCCACTGCGGTTTTTTTGAGATAATTCAGATCATCGAGGCCAAGTTCCTGATAAAAAAGCTTCACTTTCTTCGGTCCGACACCGCGGAGCTTTAGCATCTCTAAAATTCCCGGCGGGAACCCTTTCTTTAAATTATCGAGCTCACTGCATTTTCCGGTTTTGAAGATTTCTTCAATCAATTCGCGCAGCCCCTTTCCAATTCCCGGAATATTTTCCAAATCCTTCGGGTTCTTCTCATAAATCTCACGGATATCCTTCGGCATATGCCCAATAACCTGCGCCGCCTTGTGATACGACTTAATTCGAAAAGGATTCTCGTTGGCAATATCCAAGAGATCCCCGATTTCCTGAAAGATTTCTGCTACCTTCTGATTGTCCATGACTTTAATATGATATAATAAACCGCGTAATTAACAAAATAAACGTAATTACCAAAACTTGTAAAAATTGTACAAAAGAATTTTCGTCAGACAAAATAGATGAAAAATTTTACAAAAAAATAGACGTGCCTGCGCCGGATATTTGTGTGGACTGTCGACAGCAAGAAAGAATGTCTCTCAGAAACGAACGAACTTTATACCAACGAAAATGCGATTTGTGCGGAAAGAATATTATATCGATATATTCTCAGGACAAACCGTTTAAAGTATACTGCCAGGATTGTTTTTGGGGTGATAAATGGAATGCTCTGGATTTTGGCATGAAATATGACCCAAACAGATCATTTTTCGATCAGTTCCAGGGATTAATGCAAAGCACACCGCGACTCGCAATTGTAAATAAAAAATCCGAAAACAGCGAATACTGTAATTACTCTTTCGCGAACAAAAATTGCTATCTCACTTTTGGGAATCATTATGAGTGGGATTGCCTTTACGGACACTATTCAACAAAAAACAAAAATTGTGTCGATTATTTACAACTCTATGAAAGCGAATTAAGTTATGACTGCCTGTTTTCCAAAAACTGCTACAATTCAATATGTTTGGATCACTGCGAAAATTGCCAGGATTGTTTGTTTTCGATTGATTTGAAAAGTTGTAAACATTGTCTTTTTTCCGTGAATTTGAGACACAAAAATTATCATATATTCAACGAACCTTACTCAAAAGAAGACTATTTTAAAAAATTAGAAGAGTACGCATTCGGGAATTACAAACAATTTGCGGAAGCAAAAAGAACATTCTCGGAAGATTTACGTAAAAAATTCCCGGTAAGAGCCATTTACCAAGTCAATTGTGAAAATTGCGAAGGAGATAATCACAAAAACTCAAAAAATTTAAAATACTGTTTTGACTGCGCAGCTTGTGAAGATTGTGCGTACGGGTTTCAAATGGACGAGACATATGACTCAATGGACATGACATGCATGGGGTATGATCGCAGTGAGGTGTGTTATCAAACAATAGGGTGTTCGGGAATTTTCAATTGTCTTGCGTGTGATTCATGTTGGCACGGAAATGACTTATGGTATTGCAATTTATGTTTTCAATCAAAAAACTGTTTCGGATGCATTTCTCTACAACACGGAGAATATTGCATATTGAACAAAAAATATTCAAAGGAGGAATACGAGAGCCTTATGCCGAAAATTGTCGAAAACATGAAAGAAAATAACGAATGGGGAAAGTTCTTCCCACCGAAATTAAGCGCTTTTAATTATAATGAAACCGTCGCACACGAATACATGCCGATAACCGAAGAAGAAGCGACCAAAAAAGGATACAAATGGAAGGCAAAAGATAAACGAGAATACAAGAAACAGGAACATGCAATTCCAGAACATATAAAAGACGTAGAAAAATCGATCATAAATCAGGTTTTGGCATGTGTTGAGTGTGGCAAGAATTACAAGATCACATCCGCCGAATTGAAATTCTATAAAGGGTTAGGAATTCCGATTCCACGTGAATGTCCGGATTGCAGACACAGACATAGAATTAAATTAAGAAATCCCAGAACGCTTTGGAAGCGAAATTGTTCGGAATGCGGAATAGAAATACAAACCGCATATTCTCCCGACCGCCCGGAAAAGGTATACTGTGGACGATGCTATAGGAAAGCGGTATATGAATAAAAGTTGTAAAAATTGCGGTCAGAAGTTCGAGATCACAGATAAAGATCTCAAATTTTACGAACAAATAGATGTGCCGGAGCCAACTTGCTGTCCGGACTGCCGACAGGTGCGCAGGCTTGTTTGGAGGAATGAGAGGAGTTTGTATAACCACAAATGCGCACGCACGGGAAAAAATGTTATTTCATACATTTCACCTGACAAAAAACAGGTCGTATACAGTCTTGATGAATGGTACAAAGATGATTGGGATAGACTGGCGACAGGCAGGGATTTTGACTTTAATCGTCCATTTTTCGAACAATTCCGTGAATTGATGCAGGAAACTCCACACATCGCACTTTTGATAGGTGATTGCGAGAATTGCCAGTACACGAATTTTTCTTGGAAGAATAAAAATTGCTATCTCATATCGGCATCGGATTTTAATGAGGACTGCATGTATTCAAGCTACCTCTTTAGCAGCAGAGATTCTGTAGATAATCTTTTCGTAAATAAATCCGAACTCGCATACGAATGCGTAGATTGCGAAAGACTGTACGATAGCGACCACTGCAAGCAATGCAAAGACTCGAGAAACATGTACTACTGTGAGGAATGTGTCGGATGTAGTAACTGCATCGGGTGTATTAATTTAAAAAAAGCGGAACACCAAATCTTTAACGAACAGCTTTCAAAAGAAGAATACGAAGCGCAAAAAGAACATTTGCTGAAAAAGCCGGAAAAAATTAGGGAAAGGTTCAACGAGCTGAGGCTAAAAGAACCAATCCGATATGCGTCGATAAGTAAATCTGAAAATTGCACAGGGGACTACATCGTAAATTGCAAGAACTGTGACAGCTGTTTTGATGCGATAGAATCGGAAGATTGCAAATATGGATCATACGTTTGGCATTCCAAAGATTGCATGGATGTGAATGGAGTAAACCTTGCGGAACTCAACTATGAAATAGCAGGCGCTCCAGACACATACAACCTCAGATTCTGTGGATCCTGTTGGGTAAAGTCCAATTTTCTCACATACTGCTACCTATGCCGCGCCTGCCAGAACTGCTTCGGCTGCGTGTCCCTGCATAGGAACAAATACTGCATCCTAAACAAACAATACACAAAAGAAGAATACGAAGAGATCGTTCCACGAATCATCGAACACATGAAAAAGACCCCCGCGGGGTCTTCGACAGGCGAGTGGG
>JAHKBB010000060.1 GCA_018826445.1 Patescibacteria group bacterium
ATGTGTACAGCAGAAAAAGCGGCGCAGGATAAAGCAAAACTGGATGCCGAGATCAAAGCTACGCAAAAGCAAATCGACGACGAAATGGAAAAACTTAAATCTTGGGGATATTAAAATGATGATTTCTAAAAAAGCGTTGGATGAATTTAAAACATTATACGAAAAGGTTAAAAGAGAATGTAAAAAAGTTAATGTTTTGGACAAGGACAGGAATCTTGTTGAAGCCATAGAAAATTAGAACTATAATATAAAGATTGGGTTTTAAATTAAAAACATTATGGAAACGACTGCCAATAAAATAGACGCTTGGCTTATTGTCAATAAAGAAGCTTTTGACTTGATTAGAAACAATCTTGGCAAAAGATTATTCGTTGGAGATATTTATTTCGACGAAAACAAAGCTAAAGAGGCATTGACCGAACGAGAAACTAGAGGCTTAGTCGTCTATAAAGTAAAACTAGAAATAGGAGACATTATTTTATGAAAAAATACAAAAAATCAAGGTTTCTTTTTGCGACACATCTTGAGCTTGTGGCGGTTTTCGCCGTCATATTCTTTGGCGGCTTAATTGCCACGCCCGCAAATGCGGCTACTGAATGGCATATTAAAGATGATGCTACGGGTGGAAATTGCACACTTATAGGAAATTGGGATGTCGTAACTAAGACGTGTACTTTGTCGCAAGATTTGAGTCAAGGAATAATCATAGACAGCAACAATATAAATCTTGATGGCAATGGCCGCACGATAACCGGAAGTAATACAGGAAACGGCGTTTATCTTTCTTCAAAAACTGGTGTTACTATAAAAAACTTAAATGTTACGAAATTTGACAACGGAATCTATCTCTATTCTTCCAGCGGTAACACCATCAGGGATAATAATGTAACCTTGAACGGCGGGGTTGGTGGAGGAACTGGGATCTTTCTCTACTCTTCCAGTAATAATATCCTCGCAGGCAACATCGCTTTGAGCAACGCGCATGGAATTTTCCTTTACTATTTTAGCTACAACAACACCATTACTGCGAACACAGTAAACTCAAACAACTACTATGGAATCGCGTTATCCTATTTCAGCGATGTCAATGCCATTAAGGGTAACACCGTAAACTCGAACGGCTGGGTTGGAATTTACCTTGACCTTGCTAGTAACAATAATCTCGTGAGCAACAATGTCTCAAACAGTCAAGACGGAATCGTGCTCGAACGCTCCACGGGCAACGTTATTACAGACAACACCGCAGATTCTAACAGGCACAGCGGAATAGTTCTCGTTTATTCCAACAGAGACAACAAAATTTATCACAACAATTTTATCAATAACCCGGGGCAGACTATTGTTAATTTCTCGGGGCCTGCAAATAGTGGCAATGTTTTCAACCTCACTGCTCCCATAGGCGGCAATTATTGGAGCGGGTATGATGCACCAGCGGAGGGCTGCAATAACACAAACGACGATAATTTCTGTGACGCACCTTACATTTTTAATAGCGGCCAAGACAATCTGCCGTGGACGAAAAAGGACGGCTGGCTTGCACCACCACCTCCATCGTCTGGCGGCGGGGGTGGCGGTAGCTTAAATCAGCCGCCAACTCTTTCTGGGCTTGAACAATTTGATGGCTCAACGTCAATTTTCGAGGGATGGATTCTGCGGCATCCGTACATAAGTAGTTTTTTCGCGAATGTTAGCGACTCAGACGGCGACCAAGTTAAATTACAAGTTGAGTTGCGCCGATTTGGAGAACCATTTACCGGCGTTGATGATAGCGGCATGTTGACTTCTGACTTAGTACCGTCGGGAGAGGTTGCTCGTGTTCCAGAATGGCAGACGTCCTGCGGATGTCGCCCGTCAATACAGTTACCAGATGGTAAATACCACTGGCGAGCGAGAGCGATTGATTCAAATGGCAATAAGTCGGAGTGGCAAGAATTCGGAGGCATTGGGAATGTTGACTTTGAAATTCTAACAGCATTACCCGATCTTTCCATAGAGAGAATCAAACCTATACAAGTTGTTGAGGGTGCTGATATTAACGATGATGGGAAGGTTGATTTAGTCGCCAACAAACCAACGGTAATACGAGTGCGCCCACAAATTATTATTACAAATATCTTGGATAATAACCAAGTTGTAAGCATAGAACTATCTTTCCAAAATAACCTTCAATCAATCAACAAAACCATCGGTGAGATTAAAACTATAGTCAATAATCAAAACGGCTATATAGATTTTTTTGTTACGCCGACTCAAACCGGAGAATCTTCCTTGTCTGTAGTGATAGATAAAGACAACTCAATTACTGAACAGGACGAAACAAATAACCAAGTAGTACAAGAATTGAATATAAAAAGAACCAGTAACTTACGCTTATCGTATATTCCTTTTACATTTCCATCATTTCCCAACAAT
>JAHKBB010000061.1 GCA_018826445.1 Patescibacteria group bacterium
CGATAGGTGAAAATTCGGAGATTCATATAGTACACGCTTCCGATTCAACGAGTAATACGACAGTAATTGTTCCGCCTAATACTCCTTGGTATGTGGAGGTTTTCGAAGGGACAATCGACTCAAATACGGGAGAATCTGTTTCCGAAGGCGAGGGGAAAGTTGAATTTGATGGAAATCCGAACGGAGTTGTCTGTTCGTTGGCGGGCACGGACGCGAAGTTTGGAACAGGAACCACATATTTTTCTGAAGAACCGAAACCTGAATTTGCGGAAGTTGCGGATGTTGTCGAGCCGGAGCCTGAAGTTATAGAAGAGGCGGAAACAACGGATGAAGGGGTGGCTGAAGTTTTGGACACTGCCGAGCAGGAACAGGATGTTGTCGAAGAAGTTGTTGAAGATATTCAAGCAGAAGATACTCAGGCCGAACCGGAGCCGGACGTGGTTGAACCGAAGCCTGATGTTATGGGTGGTGATGAAAGCGGTTCTCAGGATGTGATTTCCGTAAAGGACACCCAGGCGGAAGTGTATGTTCCGGAAAGTAAGAATGGCGGAGGCGGCGGCTGTTCGGTTACGATTAACAACAAAAGCGAACTTATTTGGTATCAAACGATGACACTGCTTTTTGGAGCCGGTATAGCTCTTGGGATGCTGAGGAGAAAAAGAAGAAGGGAACAGGCGTCTGAGCGAGCGGGAAAGTAAAAGGAAAGGTGATTGAAGTATTGAAAAAGCGGGAACGCTAAATCCGGCTCAGCTGGCTGATTAATTGCCCAGGTTGCTTTCTCGAACAAAAAATGATATAATACTATGAAAATTTAAGAATCAATGGATGCAAAAAATCTTGAAAATTGTTGCAGGAATTGTATTTACACTGCTGTTTGCGGGTGTTTTGATACAGCTTTTTTATCCCGAACTTATAGATTCATTTCTTGGAGGACAGAAACATAAGACAGGGGACTACAGTAGAGATCTTGTGATTGCGCTCGATAGTGAGCATCGAGATCTCGAACCGACATTTTATGATCTTGCGACAAGAAACAGACTTTTACAGATGTATGAGCCGCTTGTTATGCCGGATGCGAATCTTAGCATCAAGCCGCTTTTGGCACTTAGTTTTGGACAGCTGGATGCCAAATCTTGGATGTTCAGGATCAGGAGCGGAGTGAAGTTTCACGACGAAACTGAACTGGACGCGGACGATGTAATCGCGAGTATCAAGAGGGCGAAAAACTACGAAGATTCTCATTTGAGAGATATTCTCAGCAATATCGATGAGATATTTAAGGTTTCAGACACTGAAATTGAAATTCATTTAAAGGATAAGGATCCGCTATTTTTGAGCAAAATTTCTACGGTTCTAATTGTTCCGGGCGAATACCAGAGGGGTGACATCAAAAAGCCTGTTGGAACCGGGCCGTATATGTATGTGAAAGAGGATGGTAAGGGGCTTTCTATGAAGAGATTTGAGGAATATTGGGGGAATAAGGCGCTTTATAAATCTGTTTCTGTTGTGAGTTTGCTTACTGCTCAGGATTTTGACATTGCGGCCAATGTGCCGCCGGCTTTTCTGGAGAGATTGGAGCGTGAGGGTAAGCAGATCATGACTATTGTCCCAAGTATGGAGGTTACGTATCTTGTGTTTAATTTTAATTCGGAAGTGTTTGAAGACATTGATATGAGAGAGGCTGTGAAACTTGCATTGGACAGATCTGTTTTTGAGGAAATGGGTGGTAGCCATGTCCTTCCCGCTTCACAATTTGTGAGTGGTGGAGTTTATGGATTTAATCCTGAAATAGAAGTTTCGGAGCAGGATGTCCTTCTCGCAAAGAACTACGTGAAACTTGTTTATTCTTTCGATCGACCGGAGGTTACATTGGATATATTAACGGGTCAGGAAGCTGTGGGCGACTATATTAAGAAGCAGCTTTCGGACGTTGGAATTGATGTATATGTGAATGTTCTTCCCTTTGAAGAATTGGAGGAAAGGGTTATGGCCGGTGAGGCCGACATGTATGTCCTTGGGTTCAGGAATGAGCTTGGGGACAGTTATGATTTTTACAGAACCGCTGTGTACAAAGGAGCGAGATATAACGGAGGAAATTATGACAACGAAATTGTAAATGACATGATAGATAAAAGCATTACGGAAATGAATCAAAGAAAAAGATCGGAAATTTTAAGGGAAATTATGACGATATTGGTTGATGAAGATATATATGGCGTGCCGCTTTACGAATCACAACTGATATACGCTGTTGATGCGGATACGGTTTACGCGCCGCGTATTGATGGATACATATTAGCTAAAGAAGCAAAATAAAATGTATATAAAAATACGAACAAAATTAATTGCTGTCCTGACTACGTTTACCGTTGCTCTGCTCGGTGTTGCGGCATATCTGCTTATAACGGAAAAAACGGGAGAGTTGACTCACGATATTTTCCTAAATACCGTTCAGTTTGCGGACTTTTCTTCCGAGGGAATCATCTCGGACTATGATCTGTATTTGGAGGAAGGCGGGTTTGTGTATTTCAGTAGGGAAGTGAGAGAGATTCTGGCCCAAAATGAATACATTTACGCGATTAAACTCATCAATTACAAAGGTGAGATTGTTTATGATTCTCAGGTTGATGTGAAGCAAAAGTATGGGGGCGTTCCGCGCCTTGTGAAGGATAACAATCAGATCTATCAAATTCAGTCCGTTAATCCTTCCGTGGCTACTTTTGATGGGGAGATTGTTTATCTTACGACTTCTGCGGAGGATGGAAATCTTATATATGTTGATGATGAAGAGAATGAAATGGATCCGATTGAGCCTGGTACAAAGATTAAGTATTTTGTGCAGCCTGCGGATGCGAGATTTTCTATAGTTTATGAAATGACTTACGAAAATTTGGTTGAGAGGATTGATGCAATGAAAATGAGAATTTTGTATTTGGCATTGCTTGGCGTACTGCTTGGAATTTTGATGTCAATTGTCTTTACGAGCAAGCTTTCCAGATCTGTTAAGATTCTTGCTCAGGGGGCGCAAGTTATCGCGACCGGAGACTTTAAGCATAAGGTCTATTTACATACAAATGATGAGTTCGAAATTCTTGGAAATGCGTTTAATAAGATGGGCGACGATCTTGAAATTAGTACAAAAGCGATTATTCGCGAGGAGCAGATGAAGAAGGAACTGGATCTTGCGGCCTCAATCCAAATGGAGCTTATTCCGAAGCGAATCCCGCGCCTTGCCGGTATGGATGTCGCGGCTGGAATGATTCCTGCGGCTGAAGTGGGAGGGGACTCATATGATGTTGTTATGCCGGATGAGAATAGCCTGGTTTCGTACATTGGTGATGCGACCGGACATGGTGTCCCCGCGGCACTTATCGCTTCTATTACGAATGCGCTTTTCTATCACTTCGCGCACGAAGGGGATATTAAGAACGCTCTCATCGAAGCAAACAAAGTTTTAAAAGAAAAGACAACCACAAATATGTTTATCACTCTTTGCATCACTCATTATGACGCAACTACCGGGAAATTTTCTTACGCATCCGCCGGTCACGAGAAAGTGCTTTTATATAAGGCGGTTCAGAATAAAGTTATAGAAATGCCGGGCGGTGGAATGGCACTTGGTATGGCGGCGGATATTTCCGGAGTAATAACTGTTCAGGAAATTCCGATGGAGCCGGGCGACACAGCTCTCTTATATACTGATGGAATTCCGGAGGCATGGAAGAGCGAAAAAGAGCAATACGGAATAGTTAACCTCAAACGAGCTCTACAAGAATATAGCGACCTTCCAACTGCGGAAGCTATCAAAAATGCAATGCTTGCGGACGTGAAAGAATACACGGGCGGTTATGAGCAAAAGGATGATATGACTATACTTGTCTTCAAGAAGAGTTAGGCTTTGATTCCGGGTACCGGATATTTCTTGCAGAACGTTTTTACTTGTTCTTTGATTTCCGCTAATTTTTCTTCGTTGTCGTGGTTTTTCAAAGCTTCGGCAATCCACTTTCCGAGCTTTTTCATTTCTTCTTCCTTCATGCCGCGAGTTGTAGCTGCCGGTGTTCCGATTCTTATTCCACTCGGTCTTAGCGGGGGCTTTGGATCGTCAGGAATTACTTGCTTGTTTACCGTTATCGCGACCTTGTCTAATGTTTTTTCTGCGTCTGTTCCGTCCAGGTCGAAGCTTGATACCGTGTTCGCTACCATCATGTGGTTGTCAGTTCCGCCTGTTATTAGTTCAACGCCGTTGTCCATCAGTGTTTGAGCGAGAGCTTTTGCGTTCTTTAGTACTTGGGCTGCGTATTCTTTGAATTCCGGTTGCAGTGCTTCTTCTAGTGCGACCGCTATTGCGGATATGGTGTTCATGTGTGGGCCGCCCTGCAGTCCGGGAAATACGGACTTATCTATTATTTGTGCAAATTTTTCTTTGCATAATATCATTCCACCCCTAGGACCTCTTAGCGTTTTGTGAGTTGTTGTGGTTACAATATCAAATCCGTAGTCAAAGGGGTTGCGCATGACACCCCCTGCTATAAGTCCGCCAATGTGCGCTACGTCTGCCATTGTTATTGCGCCAACTTCATCCGCAATCTTTTTAAAGTCGCTGTAGTCATAGTCACGTGGATAGCTGGTATATCCACAAAGTACAATTTTTGGTTGGGTTTCTTTTGCAACTTTCATTAATTCGTCAAAGTCGATTTTTCCTTTATTCTCCGGGTGTGTTTTGTATCGCACGAAGTTGAATATTTTTCCCATGTGACTTACAGGATGTCCGTGAGTTAAGTGTCCACCATGGCTTAAATCCATTCCAAGTATTGTATCTCCCGGTTTTAGAAATGCCATATAGACTGCTTGGTTCATAGGACTGCCTGAGAGTGGCTGGACATTGGCGTGATCGCATTTGAATAGTTTTTTTGCTCTGTCCCTGGCAAGGTTTTCTACTATGTCTGTGTTTTCTTGTCCTCCATAATATCTTTTGCCTGGATATCCCTCGGCATATTTGTTTGTTAATATCGATCCATTTGCCTCTAAAACCGCCGCCGAAACATAATTTTCCGATGGAATTAATTCAATACCTTCACTTTGTCGTATTTTTTCGTTCTCAATAGCCTGAAACACTTTTGGATCGGTCTCCTGTAGTGCGCTCATATTTGTTTGGTGTTAATGATTCTTTTTTCTGTAATAATCATATCGACGGGGACATCGTGAGGTTCGCCGGGGACATTGTCAATGATTTGGAATTCATACGCAAGACCAATTTTGAGGCAATTGGTTTTCTTCAAAAAACGATCATAATACCCGAGTCCGAATCCTATTCTGTGTCCCGTCAGGTCAAATCCAATGCCGGGTACAAAGATGAGATCAATATATTCCGGCGCTACCTCATCATTCTGTCCGTTCGGCTCTTTTATGCCGAATCTGCCTTTTTGAAGATCTTTTGTGCTCTGTATTCTTTTTGCGTGCATTTTTGTTCCGGCGATCTTAGGGATGCAAATATTTTTGCTGTTGGCCCATTTTTCGATTAAAACTTCTGTTCCTACTTCACCATTGATTTCAGAATACAAAAGTATGTTTTTGGCATCATGAAATTCGGGCAAGTTTTCCACGGCCTTTGCTATTTTTTTATCTTTTATTTCTTTATCCTCACTTTCCTGATGAAGAAGTCTTTCTAGAAGTAGATTTTGGCGGATTGCTCTTTTTGGCACGATACAATTAAATCACAAAAAGCCTTGAAATTCCAATCTAAATTTTGAGCTTGGAAAGAGTACGGATTTTGACTAGAATACCTCTGAAGTGTGCCCAGGTGTTGGAACTGGTAGACAATCTAGCTTGAGGGGCTAGTGGCTTTCGGGCCGTGGAGGTTCAAATCCTCTCCTGGGCACCATTACTAATCTCTATATCATGAAGAAAACCGTATTATTGTTGGTGTTGACAACGCTTCTTTTCGCTGGGTGTGTGGCTATCACTGAAGACATCGTAACCGGTGCCGAACTGGCAACTTTGACTGTAGATGAAGCGCATGAAGTTGCTCTTGCAAGTGCTTGCGCTGACAATGAAGCTGCAATTTACAAAAGAGGGTACTATAATGAAAGTACTCGTACATTCTGGTTGGAGACAAACATTGAAAAAGAGGGGTGTAATCCGATGTGTGTTGTGAAGGAAAAGGACAAAACCGCGGAAATTAATTGGATGTGTACCGGTCTTATAACTAACTAAATATATTATGCTTAAAAGTCTTAGTGAACTCGCGGATGTTTTGATATTTGCAATTATTGGTATTATCCCTGGGGTTTTGCTTGGTCTCGGACTTGGACTTCTAATTGCTTACGTTGCGGGTCTTTTTACAGCTGCTGAACAAATTCTACCTCTAGCTATTGGAGCATTCCTCGGAATGGGTGTAGGGGCAACGGTTGGCGGAATTTTCGGTGGAGTTATAGGATACAGAAAATGAATAAATTAAAAGTAGGGAACAGATTTTATCCGGTTTTGTATGCGCCTGCACGTGCGCGTACTTCTTCCGTACGTATTAGGGATGGAAAAGTTGTCCTTCATCTTAGTCGATATATGTTTGGAAGAAAGAAAGATGAGACAATTTTAAAGTTTTTGAAATGGGCTCAAAAGAAACTTGCAAATATGGAGCAGGTCGAAGCTATTACCCCTGTGTATAAGGATGAAGGGAGAGTTAGTACGCATAATAAGATTTATGAAATCCAGGTTAACTACGAAGATAGGAAAAATGCAAAAGCGGAGCTTTTGAATGGATATGTCATTAAGTTAACCTTGCCTCACGGAAACAAGAGGATTCAGTTTTTGTCTGAAAAAGTGATAATGGAAAACCAGTTGCCATATTTGAAGGAAACTTTGGATGAATTAAATCAACTTTATTTTAAGGCTCGCTACGCTTCCTTCCGATTCAAACGTGCGAAAAGCAGGTTTGGAAGTTGCACTAAGAAGGGGAATATCAATATAGCTTTTAGGACTCTATTTATGCCTCGCGAAGTTTTTCGGTATGTGTGTTTGCACGAACTTGCCCATTTGAAGGAATTTAATCACTCCAGTAGATTTTGGGATTTGATCCGTGATGCAGTGCCGGAATACAAAGAACATGAGAAATGGCTTCGAAAACACGGATTTGCGCTTGGGTAAGAAGACCCGGTTCTTTAAGTTGGCAGGGGTTGACAAATGAAAACACGAGAATAAAAACAGTTTCCCAACATGTTGGGGTTTCCAACCTGTTGTATTATACCATATTAATCTTAGGGTTTATTTAACTTCCCCTAACATGTTGGGGGAAACCGGGGGTCTTTTTAGAATGAATTTCCTTGCAACTTCTCTCCTGCTGTGTTAAAAATTTACTTGCGTTTTTTGAAACTCAGGGCGCTTAGCTCAGTCGCCCCGCCTGTGGTGGGGGATCTGAGTAATCGCAGCCACTCGGACGACGCAAGCTCGTTCTCGTGGGCGCTTAGCTCAGTTGGTTCAGAGCATCCGCCTTACAAGCGGAGGGTCACTGGTTCGAATCCAGTAGCGCCCACCAAGTTAAAATCTATTTGAAATTTCCTCGACAAGCTGTTCCATTAACCCGTTAAGATGCTTTGTCATTCCCTTTTTGCGAGATAATGTTTTTTCACTTAGATACAACGATCGATTAAATTCAATTTGAATACCTGGAAATTTTTGTCTGTGACAATGAAACCCTAGTACGAATTTGCCTCGATATGGAACATTTATGGCCACGGCAAAGCCATGAGATTCAAAAAAATGTTTTATAAAATGAGTTTGAAGATGACTGCAACTTGTATAATCGCGATTCCCCAGGCACACATCAGCTCTTTTTTCTCCGGCGTCTTTGAGTAATTTAGGTCCAATAGCCCACATCGAATGTCCATCGATTAAAAATTTTGCGCCTGTTTCCTCAATTTTTTTTCCAAGTTCGTCGTGAAATGTGTCATGATGTTTTTCAATACGACTGCAAATAGCCTTAACGCTCGGCGGAAATTTATAAATAATTTTTCCATCTGATGTTGTTCGGACAACAACTCCATCCACTTGTAGTCGACACTCGGTTTCAATATCATCAGGAGCTCGATTAACGTCAACTATTAATCTTGATATTTTTGCATTTAAAACGTGAGCATTTTTAATATTGTATATCTCGTCGGTGTATAAATCCGCATGATTTCTGACATCTCGTTCACCAATAATCATATTTTCTTTAATGTCTTTTGGGACAAAAATAGATGCGTGTGGTATCGAGACGATAATAGGATGTTTTTTCATGTCTTGAGGCTAAAAGTTGAAACATGTTTACATATTAATTACAATGGACGGGATGAACAACCCAAAAATTATAATAGTTAGTTCGGATTTCAAATGGGAAGAAGAAAAACTTCTCTCGAGTTATTCTCCCACTGAGTTGCTATTACCAAGTGAACTTGAGATGCAAATTGGGAAAAAGACTAAATTTATGAGAAATGGAGTTGATATATTTGATAATTTTTC
>JAHKBB010000062.1 GCA_018826445.1 Patescibacteria group bacterium
GTCCATGCTTCACGAACCTTGAACGCACAAAGATATTTCCAGTAAGCTTCATTGATACTTCCTTCAAGGTTTGAATTCCAGAAATCCCATCTTGCCCATTGTTCATTTGCCTGCTCGGCAAGCCCGGCAAGATCTCCAAATTTCTGATTGATTTCAGCGTTCACGCTCTGAACTTTCTCAATCTTCGCATTGGTAAATTTCTCATCGCGGAAATTACCCGTAAATTCCACAAATTTATTAGTTCCTTTATTGTATTTGGCTCTGAATTTCGCGCCTTCGATCTCACCAAAAATCTCCACGAAATCATTTGTCTGATCTTCGGTTCGCTCCACAAAAATATCAAGCCCGGCAAATGGCCTCTTGCCGCCCACTTCATAGCCGTCAACTCTGTACGCGTAAACGTCGTTTTGAAGCATCACATTTAAAGTTCTGGCACCTGTAAGAACAGTAACGGTTCTGCTAGGGTGTCCGGAAATCGCCATATTCGCAAATGTCATCGTGAATCCGTCGTCATTCGGCATCGCCTCAACAAAAACAGACCCATTCACAACGCCTCCTATAGTAACATTTGAAATTTCCCACTTGCTTCCATTCCAAACAGGAGTTTTTCCCTGAAGCTCAGGCGAGATTTGAATTCTTCGTTTAATATCTTCCACAAGAAGTGTGTCGATATGACTCTTGATGCTTGGGCTAAGACCGGCACTAGCTATTTTGACAATCTGCCCATTGGGAAATTTGAGGTTGTATTCGGTAACCTTTCCCTTGTCGTCGACACTTGAAGGAATGTAAGTGACGGGCACAGACTTCAATTTAACCTTATATTCACTAGAGGCAAATCCTCCGAAATCAGGTCCAAAGTCTTGCAGAACCGGTCCAAGGTCTGCGGCCGCCTTCTGTTTGAAGCTTTCAGACGCCGTATCTCCGGCAAAATCCATCTTTGTACCGGCACGTGACTGAATATCCATTACTATGGAGGTGAAAGTATAGTTCTTCTCAGGAGAACAATATCTTCCAACAAATTTATCTTCCATTCCCACAAATTCGCCTCCGTTAGCCTCCTTCATCATATGTTCAATAAATACATACAAATCTCGTCCTCTTTGACGCTTTGAAGCGTCGTCCATATCTGTGTAATGGAAAGGATAAGTTTCAGGTGAAATGTATCCGGCTCCTTTGTTTTGCTTATAAAGGTCAACCCATGTTTTCATCTCCTTGGCTCCAAAGAGATTGATCTGTGTAAGAGCGGCAAGTTGCTCCGGAGTCTCTATTCCGGCCTGCTTAGCCATAAGCCTCACATTCTCCGGAACCTGTTGGTCCATCTTACTAAGGCCGATTTGTTCCATCAAAGTCTTTTTTTCCGGATGCACAGCCCCATACAAATAGTTCAAACCGATACCGGCTCCAACCAATTTGAACAAGTCCCCGTAGCTCATTCCAAATGGAGATTCTTTTGCACGAATATCTTTATCAAAAAGTATTTTCCCGGCCATAAATATAGCTCCAATCAAAATAGCTTTCCCAAGCCCGCTTTCTCTGTGATATGACTCTTTGAAGTTCTCAATAAGACCAACAGCTCCTTTCGCAACTTGATTATTAGTAAGTTGATCAAGTTGATGGGACGTGTCTCCAACCACATTATGTTTTTCATAGAGGATATTTATGATTCTCTGAAAACTGGCCTTTGCATCCACGTTTCCGGCAAGCAGGTTAGTCGTTAAAATCTCAAGTTTGTCCGGTGACAAAGTCTTGAATACGGTTTTTACAACCTGAATAGCTTCTTGATCCTTTGCGGCATCCACACCCCATTCATGAGTCTTTAGCTGAACAACTTTGTCATAGTCTTTTGAAGCGGCCAGATCCACAGCTTGCATAGAAACTTCCGCTTCCAGAGCTTCAAGCTGTTTCTTTACATCAGGAGGAGTTTTCGCAGAAGCTTGATCAGGGCTTTTCTGAAGCGCCTGCTGAAATACAAGCCTCATTTCGCCTGTCCCAAAACCGCGTGTACTTTGATTCTTTTCGAACATTTTTGTTTTTGATTTTTATCTGTATATTATACCAAATTTTGCACGATTTTTCAATCCTTATTCACGCATATTCTTCAATTGCTCGGCATCCTCCAGCAGTTCTGTTTTTAATTTTGAAAACATTTCCGCCAGTTCCTCCTCAAATTCGGGTATTTTATGCGCCGCTTCCGCAAAAATCTCCTGTTGTTCGTCATCTGTCCACTCTTTTTCTTCGAGTTTCACAGACAACTCTTTATATTGTTCCTCTGTTAAATTTTCGACAATCAATCCCATGATATTTTTATCAACCCGTATACGAACAAGAGAACGCAGCTGATCCTTCTCTTCGTCCGTAATATCAGAGAAATCCATTTCCCCAATCACTTGAGCGATGAATTCTTCTACAAATTTTTCGAATGTATCTTCCATGGTTTTTATTTTTACGCTGCGGCTGGCGCGCCACCCGGTTCAGAGAACCATCTTGTTTTATCTCTAAGCCGTGAAAGCTTACCTTGATTATTACCTCTAAATAACTTTCTGTAAAGTCCTTTGGCGGGTATCATTACCGGTGCCGTGGCGACTTCAAACAGTCCAAGCCCCAATTTGCCAAGCTTTTTGCCGGCCCACAAAAACGGTCTAAATGGCTGTTTAGCAACCGTCCATACACCTTTTGCCGTACCCTTTACAGCTCTTTTTGCGAGCCCGTCTTTGCCTTCTTCTTTCTTTCTCGGTTTCATCCAATTCTTCATTTTTCTTCCGACAAGATGAGATTTCTTCAAGATTCCGGGACTAAACCCTTTTTCTTCCAAATATGAAACCGCGTCTTTGTATCCCCATTCACCATTCGCCATCTTGCCCCTCACCTCTTTTAATGCGGCTCTCCGGTCTTTTCGGATAGCTCTCCTTGAGATCGCATTCAAAAATTCACCGCCCTCGATGCCTTCACGCATCTGAAGCTCCCAAGCCCGCTCCGCCTTTAACTTTTGATCAAGCAAATTGACCATATTCGCGCTATCGGTCCCCTCCACATTCCTGAACTGCGTCATAAGCTCCCCATGCAATTGCTCGGTGCGAATTGCCCGCAAACTCTGAATAATATCAACCAGATACATCGCGTCCTTCGGCTTTATCGTATGCTTTTTGTAATTTGTAAGGACGGATTCGAGGTACAGCGCGAGACGCGGAACATCCTCTTTCGCAATGTCGCCGTTCTGCACAGCCTTTCTGACCTCCGCTCTGCTTGTAAGTTTTTTGAAATTAAGTCTCGCAAACGGCTTGGCCTCTTTGCCATCTTTTGAAATACTGACGTGCTTGATTCTCGCAAGCACGGAATTCGCGGACGGACTAAAATTATGACGTGAAGTAAGTCTTCTCCAAAGATTTGACCTCCGTGCAAGTTCCTCACATCTAAGTTCATTTTTAATCTGTAAAAGCTGTTGGTCGCGCGATTCCGCCACAGACATCATCGCCGCAAATGTCGCTCTCCTCCGAAGCTCACCGCGATCCACGGTCGGATTTCCTCCACCGGCCGGAATCGCCTGCCTTCTGTATATCTCAAACCACACTTTGTATAAAAATGTAGTCGAATTTATTTTGTCCCCAAGCCCGGCCTTTTCAGTGGTAAGTCTCACACCCGCTCGTCTATTCTCATTTGCCCTGTGGTCAACCGTTCTTTGGAGATGTGGGCGAAGCTCGTTTATTGCATCTGTAAACGTCATCGCTCCCCTTGGCGTTGGAGTTGTCCTTAGGAAGTCAACACACGTTTGTATAGTAGTCCAAGAACCTATCGTACCACCAGTCCAGGTAACTCCACCGAGCCCTCCTTGAATTGTGGCAATTGCACCTCCTGGCGGAACTGGCGCACCAGCAGCAACAAGCCTATTAACTGCATCAAGTATCTTTGTACATTCAACTTGTAATTTGCGTTTCTTAGTTTGCAAAGCATTCATCTCAGTTTCACGTTGTTTTAGCCTGTTGTTACTTGGGGTCAAAAGAGTGGCTGGATTTGCCGGGAGAATCACTCCTGCAGGTGGATTTCCACTATTAATCCCATTTATCAAAGCTCTTGTGGTAGTTATATCATCATCTATCGTTTGCCAATGTGTATCGATATTCCCGGTTACACCAGCAAACAACTCCTCCAAAGCCCCATTCAAAATATTAGAACTGATATTTTTAAAAGCTTCCAGATCCGCTTTTGCATTTGCGTCCCGCAGACTTTGGTCATCCGCATCCGTGTAATATTCCGCACCAGCCTGATCTCCAACCGCAACCTGCAAAAAAGCAAGTATCGCCGGAGGATTTGCCCCTTGCGTCAACGCAAGCGCGATTCCGAAACGAATCTCAGGATGATCTTCCAAAGTTTGAAGCACGTCCGCGCCAAGGCGTCTCTCGAGTAGATGGCGTATGTCATCAAACCGGGGAGCATTTATTGCATTCGTCAAATTCTGCGCATTCATCCAGTAGCTAAGCTGTGTGCTGATGTTCGTTGTAGTGTCCACATCGGCTTGCGTGTCGAAGAAAAAGTTCCCGCGACGCAGGCGATTAAACCTTCGGGTTCTTTCCTCGTTGTCTCGCATTTGATCCGCGGCGGCTTGTCCGGGACCGTGAGTATCCTCAAGTATCTGTCGAACACGTGGACGGACATCCCCGGTGATCTGATCCAGCTGCGCGTTTACAGCCAAAGGCGTAGCAAAAATATTGCGCAGTTGTTCGCTCCAACGACGGGTTAGGTCCGCCTCCTCGAATTTTCGTCTTGCGAGAACGTTTACCATTTTTGTTTTTAATTTTTCAAAGTATTATATCATAAATCGTAAACCTGGTAAATACCTACAATTGAAAAAAACATGGAAGTATTGTAGGGTTTCAAAGCAACTAACCAAAATTTTATGCAAATTACAGTAGAAAAACTTCAAAAATCAGAGGTGAAAATTATCATCGAGGTTTCAAAAGAAGAAATGGCAAAATACAAAGAGAAAGCCGTGGAACAGATCTCGAAAGACGTAAAAATCAAAGGATTTCGACCCGGCCACGCGCCTCTCCATGTTTTGGAGGAGAAAGTTGGCAAGGAAGTGATCAAGGCTCAGACTCTGGAAATAGTACTTCCGCTGACATACGCGGAAGCTGTTCAAAAGGAAAAAGTGGAAGTGATTTCGCGCCCGAAAATCAACATCATCTCGGAAGATCCATTCAAATACGAGGCAACTGTCGCGGTCTTGCCGGAAGTTAAAGTAAAAGACTACGACAAAATCAAAGTCAAAAAGCTGGATGACAAGCCCGACTCAAAAGAAGTGGACGAAGCGATTGAGTACATGAAAAAATCATTCACCGAATTCAAAGACGTTCAAAGGCCATTGAAGAAAGGGGACAAAGCCGATATTGATTTTGAGGGGTTTGATGAAAAAGGCGTTTCGCTCGAGAACACAAAAAGTAAAAATCATCCGGTGATTCTCGGAGAAAAGACACTTATTCGTGAATTTGAAGACCAGCTCGTTGGGCTCAAAAAGAACGACGAAAAGGAGCTTACAGTAAAATTTCCAAAGCCGTATCACGCGCCTTCGCTCGAAGGAAAGAAGATTAAATTCAAGGTAAAAGTTCATAAAACTCAGGAAGTTCATATTCCGGAACTGGACGAAGTATTGATTGAAAGAATCACCGGCAAAAAGATGTCGGTGAAGGAATTCAAAAAAGACGTTTCACAAAATATCGGTTTCAGGAAAAAAGAGGAAAATAAAATGAAATACGAGAACCAATTTCTCGAGAAAGTGCTGGAAAATACAAAAGTTGAGGTTCCGGACGCGCTTGTCGAAGAAGAAGCAACCTACATGCTGGAGGATTTCAAACGAGACCTTGCACAAAAAGGCGCGGACCTGGGGCAATTTATGGAGCAGACAAAAATGGATGAGGACAGAATCAAAGAAAAGTACAAAAAAGAAGCGGGAAAGAGAGTGAAGATCAGACTCGCGCTGAATTATATTTTCCGAACGGAAAAGTTCGACGTGACGGACAAAGAAGTCAAAGAGGAAATCGAAAAAACCCTGCACCA
>JAHKBB010000063.1 GCA_018826445.1 Patescibacteria group bacterium
TGGAAAGAATTAAACGACTCCAGCAAGAGTTGAACAAAAAAAATGTTCAAAGCCTTTTGGTCAGCAGCAAGGAAAACCTTCGATATTTTGCCGGTTTTGTAGGCTCAAAAGGGTATCTTTTGATCACTAAAAAGAAGGCTGTATTTTTGACTGATTTCAGGTATATAGAGTCCGCAAAGAAGTTAGCTCCAAAGGACATACAAGTAGTCGAAGTCGAGAAGAAACTATCAAACTTTAAAACCATTCTAAATAAATACAAAATAAAAGAAATGGGATTTGAGGATAATGAACTCTCCGTACTTCAATTTAAGTCACTTAAAAAGTTAGCGAAAGGGGTAAAATTTCGCCCAACATATCCCCTGCTCCAACAGATTAGAGAAGGCAAAAACAAAGCGGAATTCAAAACACTCGCAGAATCTCAAAAACTCAACGAAAAAATCCTTCAAACCGTGATCAAAAAATTTGTTCGAGTTGGGGTGGCAGAGGAAGCTGTAGCATGGGAACTGGAAAAGACTGCAAGAGAACTTGGAGCAGAAAAAATGGCATTCCCCTCTATAGTGGCGTTTGGAAAAAACTCCTCAATGCCGCACCATGATCCGGGAAGAACCAAACTGAAAAAGGGAAATATAATCCTCGTAGATATGGGAGTCGTATATAAGGGATATCACAGTGATATGTCACGAACATTCTTCACCGCGTCTCCCACTCCCGAACAGGAGAAAATATACAATCTCGTACTCCAAGCTCAAGAAGAAACAATCGCAAAGCTAAAACCCGGAATAACAGGTAAAAAAGTGGATTCTGTCGCACGGAAACTCATTGAAAAACATGGCTTTGGAGAAAATTTCAAACACGCGACAGGACATGGAGTCGGATTTGAAATTCATGAGCTTCCAAGTTTTCACGAACTATACAAAAAGAAGATTCAAGAGGGCGCCGTCGTAACAGTTGAGCCCGGGATATACTTGGAGAACAAGTATGGCGTTCGAATCGAAGATATGGTAATAATAGAACACTGTGGGAATAGAAACATAACTCGCTTCCCAAAGGATATTAAAAACGTAATTATCAAAGTCTAATGTGTGGAATATTCGCATATAAAGGCAAGCGTGAAAACGCATCAGAAATTGTCATTGAAGGACTAAAACACCTCGAATACAGAGGATATGATTCCTGGGGTATTGCATACAAAAGCAAGGCGGGAATCGTTGTCGAAAAAAGAGTTGGGAAAATTGGCGAATTGGATCTGAACACAATCCAACTTCCTACCTCAAATACCGCAATGGGACATTCCAGATGGGCCACACACGGCACCGTAACAGAAGAAAATGCACACCCGCACTTCAATGAGGATCAGAGCATTGTTGTCGTTCATAATGGAATTGTTGAAAATTTTCAAGAACTCAAAAACAAACTGATCAAAAACGGCCACACATTCAAATCCGAAACAGATACGGAAGTTATCGCGCATCTGATTGAAGACTACATGGAAGTGGGATTTGAAAACGCATTCAAACAAGCTTTGAAAGAATTAAAAGGTCGATTTGCAATCCTGGCAATGCATCGAGACGAGGACAAATTAATGGCGGCTCGCCGGGGCTCGCCGCTTATCGTTGGCAAAGGCAAAAGCGAATACTTTATAGCCTCGGATATTCCGGCATTCCTCGAGTATTCTAGAGAAGTCATGTACATAGACGACAACCAAATGGTTGTCTTGAACGATACTCCGAAATTCTACAACATCGAAACGGGCGAAAAGATCACAAAAAGGATAGTGGAAATCGGATGGAACGCGGAAATGGCCGAAAAAGGAGAACACCCGCACTTCATGATCAAAGAAATCAAGGAGCAAAAAGACACGATCGCACGCGCGATCAACCAGAATGAAAAAGACATCATGAAGGTCGCGAACGAAATCAACAATGCATTTGGAACATATTTGATCGGCTGCGGCACAGCCGGAAAAGTCTGTCTTGCCGCATCGTACGCATTCTCCGAAATCGCAAAGAAACACGTAAATCCGGTCGTAGGCTCCGAATTCCCCTCATACAAACACTTCATAAAAAAAGGAAGCCTGGTGATTGCGGTATCGCAAAGCGGCGAAACCGCAGACACATTGGAGGCAATTGAAGTCGCCAAGCAAAAAGGAGCAAAAGTCATCTCCATAGTAAACGTCGAGGGCTCAACAATGGACCGAGAGTCCGACTTTTCAATCAACATAAAAGCAGGACCGGAAAAAGCGGTCGCTTCAACAAAAGCAACAACCGCTCAGCTCGCAATACTCACACTGCTCGCGTACGCATGCGTGGACAGGCTTAAGGAAGGACGAAAACTCCTCATTGAAACAGCGAGCAAAATCAACGACATGCTCAACCCTCGCTACGAACAGCACATCGAAAAATTGGCAGAAAAATTAAGAGGTCACGAAAGCATGTACGTCATCGGCCGCGCGATGAATTACGCAATGGCCCTCGAATCAGCGATCAAACTCCAGGAAGTCTCATACATCCACGCGGAAGGATTCGCGGGAGGAGAACTCAAACACGGCCCAATAGCACTAATCAGCAAAGGAACTCCTTGCATCGCTCTGGTCGCAAATGACGAAACCAAACAAGACATTCTCTCAAACGCCATCGAGATAAAATCCCGCGGCGGCTACATCATCGGCGTCAGCCCGGAAAATCACGAAATCTTCGACTACTGGCTCCGCGTCCCGGACGCCGGCAACGCCTCCCCTATCGTAAACATCATTCCAGTTCAGATCCTGGCATATAAGCTGGCGGTAATGAAGCAAAACAACCCTGATATGCCGCGGAATCTGGCGAAGAGCGTGACGGTGAAGTGATTTCATGGTATAATAGACGTACAAAAACAAAATGATTCAAAAAAGAACCAAAGTCGTTTGTACTCTGGGCCCGGCGTCCGAGGACAAGAAAACAATCGAGCGGATGGTCAAAGCTGGTATGAATGTTGCGCGTCTGAATTTTTCGCATGGAACATACGAAAACTTCAAAATGATCATCAAAAATGTTCGAGAAGTTAGCAAAAAACTCGGGAAACCGGTGGCAATCCTCCAGGATCTTCAAGGACTGAAGATAAGAGTCGGAAAGATGCCAAAAAACGGACTTCCGGTAAAAAACGGGGACAGACTGACAATCACAACTCGTGAAGTTGAAGGCAAAAAAGGACTGGTCCCAAGTCAGTACAAAAATCTGGCAAAAGACGTTCATAAGGGAGATATAATTTTCATCGAAGACGGCCTCATCGAGCTAAAAGTTCTTTCCAAACAAGGGGAAAATATCAAATGCAGAGTGGTGGAAGGCGGAATAATAAAATCAAATAAGGGAATCAATGTCCCAACCGCGACAATCACTGCGAATCCGATGACAGCAAAAGATAAAAAAGACCTGGAATTCGGTATAAAGCATGATGTCGATTGGGTTGCGCTTTCATTTGTGATGTCAGAAAAAGACGTCTTGCATTTACGCAAATTGATACAAGCAAAGAAAAGTAAAGCCCGCATCATCGCGAAAATTGAAAGGCAGGAAGCGGTACAAAATATGCGCAAGATAATAAAAGCCGCGGACGGCGTAATGGTCGCGCGAGGAGACCTTGGCATTGAAATAAGTCCGGAAATGGTTCCAATCATTCAAAAGAAAATAATAAAGCTCGCCAACAGATACGGGAAGCCTGTTATCACGGCAACTCAGATGCTTCAATCAATGGTTGAAAAGCCGATAGCAACCAGGGCTGAAATTTCAGACGCCGCAAACGCAGTTTTCGACAATACGGACGCGCTCATGCTTTCAAATGAATCCGCAGTTGGAAAATACCCGGTAGATGCCACAGAAACTCTTAGCAAGGTCGCGCGCACAGTCGAACACGAATTGTCCAAAAACGAAGATCTGAAACCAATTACCATAAAAGAGCATGACATACCGATAGCAAACGCCACATGTCTGAATGCCGCAAAATTGGCGCGCGACATAGACGCGCACTACATAGTTGCGGTTACGGGCAGCGGATTCACAGCGCAGCATATAGTGAAACACAGGCTCTACACTCCGGTTATTACAATCACAAACAGCGAAAAAGTAAGGAATCAACTCGCTCTGGTTTGGGGACTAAATGAAATCCATGTCCACGAAATCTCACTCAAAAACATCACTTCAGATATAAAAACTTTCATTCGCGAGAAAAAGCTCGTGAAAAAAGGTTCAGAAGTCGTTATAGTGTGTAATGCCAGCAAAAAGCATAAGCTGATATCAACTGTCATTGCATAAATGAAAATTATAGGAATAGATCCAGGCACTAGAACTACAGGTTTTGGCGTAATAGAAATTGAACGAGACCACATAAGTCTCTTGGATTATGGGTGTATTAAAACAGAGGCCGGACTGGACGCGCACGTGAGGCTGAGCCAGATCGGAAGTGATCTCGAGAAGTTGATAAAGAAGTGGAGGCCGGATGAGGCCGCGGTTGAAGAGCTTTTCTTTGCTAAAAATGTAAAAACAGCGATGTCCGTGGCTCAGGCAAGAGGCGTTGTGCTGGAGAAATTGAACCGTAAAGGGGTGCGAATTTCCGAGTATAAACCTAGTGAAATCAAGGAAATTGTGTGCGGTAACGGGAGAGCGGACAAGAAAGCCCTACAAAAGATGGTGCAACTTCTGTTAAAATTAAACAGAATACCAAAACCGGACGATGCGGCAGACGCGATAGCGGCTGCGCTCTGCCACGCATCTAAAATTCCACTAAGAGAAAATATACGAAGTCAACAATGAAAAAATTCCTAAAAATCGCGGGTGTAACAGTAGTAATTGCCTTTGGGCTGCAGGTTTTGATTAACACCGGAATCATAAGCGTCAACAAGGAAAATCTGGACTTTGAAGCTATTCAGAAAGTCATTGGCACAGACGCGGGAGCGGACGTGATAGAGGCGTTTGAAGATTCCCCCGACCTGCCCGGCATGGAGTATGACGACATTAATCTCAAAAAAGGCGATGATTATCTTGAAAAAGGCATGAAGTCACTGGCAGTCAACGAGTATGTGGAATCGATCAAGAACAATTCGGACAATCCGGAGGCATTCACGAAAATCGGGAAAATACATTTTGAGGACCTCGAACCGGCGAAAGCTCGTGAAAATTTTATAAAAGCCATCCAACTGGATCCAAATTACATCGAGGCGCGAATATATCTGGGAAAAAGTTACATCGCAGAGAACAATTTCGACAAAGCACGCCAGATTTTTGGAAATATCACCACCCAAAACCAGCTGGCAAAATACTACAAAGGACTTTTGGCATCATTCTATGGAGAGCATGAAAATGCGAAAAACCTATTTGCAGAGGCGATTTCCATAGGGACAAGTGATAAAATTTCGGAAAAAGCGCAAGTCATTCTGAAAGCGTATCAGGAATTCGCGCGAAACCAGGGAGGGCAGGATATGCACCTAAAAGCACTCCTAAGTCGTGCCTACAACCAAGTGGAAGAATACAATATGGCGTTACCGATACTGTTTGAAATTTTAAAGGAACAAAAAGACTATCGAGATGCGTGGGTAATCCTCGGATATTCATATCTCAACCTGGAAAAAATCGATGACGCAATATACGCATTTGAGACCGCGAAAAAACTCGACCCGCAGAAGCCGGAAACCCTTTACTTCCTGGGACTTACACATTTCGCGAAAGGAGATTTGGAGCAAGCAATTTCGTCGATTGAACAAGCTTTGGATAATGGATTTGAGCCGGCAGTTCAGGCAAATCAAAAATTGGCGGAAATATATCTGTTAAATGAGGATTACGAAAATGCGGCGTTGAACTATGAAAGAATCCTGGAGGCAAACAACAGTGACATAAACTCGTATGTCAGACCTGTTTGGCTCTACATTGACAAGATTAAAAATCCGCAAAAGGCGGTTGAGATCGCAACTCGAGCAGCGGAAAATCACCCGGACAAAGCAATGGGGTATAATCTACTTGGGTGGGCGCAAACCGCAAATGGAGACTTTAGCGAAGCAAAGCAAAATTTACAGAGGGCGATAGATATTGATCCGGAACTGGATGCGGCCTACTTGAATCTTGGATGGTTGTATGAGAAAAAGAATTTGCCGAGCCTCGCCAAAACAAACTATCAAAAAGCGAAAGACCTTGGAGGAAGTAGTGCCGCCGCAAACCTGGCAATGGAAAGATACAACAAGATCATCGAGTCAGAGGAAAAGGTTGAAGAAATCCCCGAAGACAGTAAAATAGGAAAGACGTTCAATCTACAAAAATAATTAAATATAAATGACCGCAACAACAATTACTATCCTTATAATCTTCATCGTTGGTCTTTTTGTCGGAAGTTTTATGAGCACGGTAATCCACAGGACTCACGAAACACAGGAAAGTTTTGTGCGCGGCCGATCAAAGTGCCCAAAGTGTAGGACGCAACTAAAAGCACAAGATCTCATACCTGTATTTAGTTATATTTTCACAAAAGGCCGCTGCAGACACTGCAAGGAAAGGATATCCGCGCACTATCCCCTACTTGAAATTTTGACAGCGGGAATTTTTGCAACACTACTATTCAAATATGATGTGGGAATCGACACGCTCTTCTATATGTTGATCGGAATCTTCCTGCTCGCAATTTTCTTCGAGGATATTCTGTACCGGGAAATTTTAAACGGATTTGTAATTCCGCTAGCGATATTTTCACTAGGGGTAAACCTGGTTACAGGAAATGTAGGGATAGTAAGTATGCTAATCGCAGTAGTTATAGCATTACTGTTCTTCGGTGGACAAATTTTGATGTCCAGAGGCAGATGGCTAGGCGGAGGAGACCTGAAACTCGGAATTGCAATGGCAATATTGCTCGGATGGGAAATGTTCATCCTCGCGGTAATAGTCGGATATATATTGGGAGCATTCTCGGCCCTTTATCTAGTAATAAGGAAAAAAGCAAGAAGAGGCACACAGATCGCATTCTGCCCATATCTTGTAATAGGAACATTCGCGGCATTAATCTTTGGGGAAGAATTGCTAAGTCTATACCAATCCCTCATAATTTCATTCATTTAAAATGAGTAAAAAGGAAAAGGTTCTACTAATGATACTGGACGGCTACGGAGAGGCAAAAAAAGGTCCGGGAAATGCCGTTGAATTGGCCGACACCCCGAATATAGATCGGCTCAGGAAAGAATACCCGAAAACGCTTCTGCACACCGATTCGGAATTCGTTGGGCTCCCGGGCAACACGCAGGGAGGATCTGAAGTCGGACATTTTACAATAGGCGCGGGAAGGATCGTTTGGCAGTCATTGGAGGAAATAAACATATCAATAAAGAAAGGAGATTTTTTCAAAATGAAGTATTTGCGTGAAGCCGCAAGAAACGCGAAGGACAATGATTCAAAATTTCACATCATCGGAATGATTTCGGATCAGGGAGTCCATTCCCACATAAATCACCTGTTCGCACTCCTCAAATTCGCAAAAAAACGCGGACTCAAAAAAGTCTATATCCACGCGATCACGGACGGCCGCGACGCTCCTGAAAAATCGGCGGACAAATACATTAAAATGATTCAAAAAGAGATCAAGAAACTCGGACTTGGCAAAATAGCGACAATCGTCGGACGATACTACGCAATGGACCGTGACACAAACTGGAACAGAACCGAGGAAGCATACAACTTATACACACTTGGAAAAGGAGTAATAGAAAAAGACCCTCTAAAAGCAGTAGAAAACGCGTACAAAAGAGGAGTTGAAACAGACTATTACATCGACCCAATCCTTCTGGACAAAAACGGTTTAATCGAAAACAAAGATTCGGTAGTCTGCTTTAACTACAGGACGGATCGCGCAAGACAAATCACAAAAGCGTTTGTAAAAAGAACATTCAAAGATTTCACGCCAAAAAAGAGAGTAAATCCACTGTACATATGCTTCGGACCATATTCTCCCAGAGCCCCAATCCTATTCCCGGCACCGCACGTTCGCAACAATCTGGGGGAAACATTGAGCAAACACGGACTTTCCCAGCTCCGCATCGCGGAAACTGAAAAATACGCACATGTAACATACTTCTTCAATTCCCAAATAAAAACCCCATATGAAGGCGAAAAACGCATATTAATACCATCTCCAAAATGCCCCTCATACGACCAAAAACCCGAAATGAGCGCCGCGGAAGTCACCTCAGCACTGATAAAAGAGTTAAAACAGGAAAATCACGACTTTATCCTGCTAAACTTTGCGAACTGCGATCTGGTGGGACATGCGGGAGAACTAGACGCGGCTATCAAGGCCGTCGAAACGGTAGACAAATGTGTCGGCAAAATAATTCCGGAACTGGAAGAACGTGGATTTAACGTCCTCCTCACAGCCGACCACGGCAACGCGGAACAAATGATATACAAAGACGGACGTCCGTGTCCATCCCATACCAGAAATCCCGTGATATTTATACTAATATCGGACAAATACAAAAAAACGAAACTCCGCTCAGGCAAAAAACTCGGTCTAATGGACATTGCCCCAACAATTCTCTCCCTCCTTGGCATAAAAAAACCAAAGGAGATGGTCGGGAAATCGCTAATAAAAAATAAATGAAAGCAGTAATCCTTGCAGGCGGATTCGGAACGCGCCTCTATCCCCTATCGACAGAGGAAAAGCCAAAACAATTTGTAAATCTCATTGGAGAAGGCACTCTGTTCCAACAAACAGTTAGAAGACTTTCGTTTCTCGATCCTGCCGACATATACGTAGCAACAAACAAAGACTATGTAGACCTGGTCAAAGAACAGGCGCCGGAAATTCCGAGCGAGAACGTGATTGTTGAACCGGCGATGCGAAACACCGCCACATGCATCGGTTTTGCGGCCGCCATGCTGAGCAAGACCGACCCGGACGAAGTTATGGCAGTTGTATATGCCGATCATCTGGTAAGAGATATCGATGAATTTGTCAAAAAACTCCGCGCCGCTGAAAAACTGGCCCAAGAAGAAAATACTCTCAATATAATCGAAGTCGAAGCGCAATCTCCAAACATAAACCTCGGATATGTTCACATGGGTAAACGCCTCCGCGAAATTGATGGAACCGCTGTCCACGAATTCAAAGAATTCAAGGAAAAACCGGACCTTGAAACCGCAAAGAAATACATAAAATCCGGTGAATATCTTTGGAACACAGGCTTCTACGTCTGGCGTATCGAAAAAATCCTCGAGGAATTCAAGCGCCACCACGCCGAAACCTATGAAAGACTGATGAAAATGAAGCACGACCCCGGTCTGGTCGACCTGGAATACCCTCAATGCGAAAATATCTCCATAGACTACGCTGTCATGGAAAAAGTCGATCCGTCGGAGGTACGTATCATTCCCGCGATTCTGGGCTGGAGCGACATCGGGACTTTCGAAACGCTCTTTTCCGAACTGGAGAAAAATGGCGATACAGAGAGAATAGAGAAATTCAAACAGATCAAGGAAGAACAGTAGAAAAAAAGACTATTTTCCGCTATAGTCTTTCCGATGCAAGAAATTCAAATCAAAGAAAAGCCTTGGGGACGCGAAATATGGTTCGCGCAAACCGACGAATACGCAGGAAAAATCCTCGAAATCAAGAAAGGACACAGATACAGTCTTCAATACCACGAAAAAAAGAAGGAGACGCAGTACATTATAGAGGGAAAAGTAAAAATGACTCACGGGAAAGAAAAAGGCGCTCTTGAAGAGACAATCTTAAATCCTGGTGACAAATTCGATATACTCCCCTATACTATCCATCGCGCCGAGGCTCTCGAAGACAGTAAAATCTTTGAGGTATCAACCCCGGAACTGGATGATGTCGTAAAGCTGGAAGACGATTACGGCAGATCCGGAAAAGGAAATGATGAAAACCTCGACGCACAATTACACCAAAAACTTTAAAACCTAAAAAAATGAGAAAGCTTATTTCAGGAAAAATTATAGTAATTCTCGCCGTGGCGTTACTACTCGGGCTATTCAACTCCCCTCCTTCATTTAAGGAGAAATACATGTCTTTTTTGCCGGATTCGGTAAAAAGTCAGCACATCCATCTGGGACTGGATCTTCAAGGAGGATCTCAGTTGGACTACAAAATAGATCTGAGAAAAGTGCCGGCGGCGGACCGCAAAGCCATTGTTGACGGTGTTTTTGGTGTAATTGAAAAACGTGTCAACGGACTCGGCGTAGCTGAGCCAAACATCTTCCTTTCAGAAGTGGCAGACGAGCAGCATATAATTGTGGAACTTGCGGGAATTAAAGATTTGGAAGAAGCGAAACAAACAGTTGGAAAAACAATTCAACTGGAGTTCAAAGAACAAAAGGAAGAAATGGATCCATACGAAAAAGACAAGAGAAAGGCGCACGCGAACGATATATTAACAAGAATAAACGAAGGGGAAGATTTCGAACTGATTGGACAAGAGGAAGCCCAAGCGGAACCCGGGAAAACCGAGTTCCAGGAAGTTGATTTTGTATTTGAGAGCGAGCTTTCGAATAAAACAAAAGAGGATTTAGAAAAATTGGATGAGGGGGAAGTTTCAAACACATTAACGGAATCAAGTGGAGAATACACTGTTAGTGAACAGGGACAACTGACTGAAAAAACGGGGTATAATATTTTAAAGCTATTGGAAACAAAGAAAGAGATACGATTTGACAAGGAATTGGACGTGAGCCATATCCTCGTGAGTTATCAAGGAGCGGAAGAAGCAGTTGAAGGTGTTACAAGAACAGAAGAAGAAGCAAGAGAAGTGATTAAAGAAATTCAGGAAAAGCTTGCGGAAGGCGGGAATTTCGCGGGACTCGCAAAAGAGTATTCGGACGACTCGGCAAGCGCGAGCGCGGGAGGAGTACTTGACGCGCCGGTAAACAAGAAATCCCCATACGTAAGAACATTCCAAGACGCGGCGCTGGACATTGAAAACGAGGGAGACGTAACAGATTTGGTTAAAACAAAGTTTGGATTCCATTTGATCAAAGCCGACGAAATCAGAACCGATGTAGAAGAAACCCAATACAAATATCAAAAAATCTGGGTTTCTACAATTCCGGATCCATGGAAGGACACGGGTCTTACGGGACAGCATTTCATACACGCGGACGTTCAGCTGGACAATCTGTATCAGCCGTATATTTCAATTCAATTCAATGACGAAGGCGCAGACTTGTTTGAGAAAATCACAGGGGAGAACGTAAACAAACCAATCGCGATATTTGTTGGAGGGCAACTGATTTCCGCACCGAATGTAAGAGAAAAGATATCAGGCGGACAGGCGCAAATCACGGGCCGATTTACACCGGAAGAGGCATCTAATCTGGCAAGAGATCTAAATACGGGCGCGATCCCGGCTCCGATAATCCTAACAGGACAGTACACGATAGGAGCATCTCTCGGACAAGAAGCATTGGATCAAAGCGTTTGGGCAGGAATTATTGGTCTCATCCTTCTGGGAATATTCATGATCCTATACTATCGCCTGCCGGGTCTGCTCGCAAACATCGCGCTCGGAGTATACGCGGTCATTTTGCTATTCCTTATAAAGAGCGAAGTACACCTCGGCATAGCAGTCGCAATAGCAATTGGGATATTCGTCGCACTGGTATATAAGATCCTAAATTCAAAAGATCCGGGATGGGAAAAAACACTGAGCTTTCTCCTGTCTTGTGTCGTACTTTTCTTTATCACATACGTACTGCGCACACCCATCGTACTTACTCTGGCGGGTGTCGCGGGCGTCATCCTCTCCATCGGAATGGCAGTCGACGCCAACATACTCATCTTCGAAAGAATTAAGGAAGAGCTTCGCGAGGGACGCCCGCTCGGCTCCGCAATCGACATCGGCTTCGACCGTGCCTGGAGCTCCATTCGCGACTCAAACTTCTCATCATTAATAACATGCGCGATCCTCTTCTACTTTGGCAGCTCGACAATCCAAGGATTCGCATTCAACCTGGCCGCGGGTATCTTGGTCTCAATGTTCACCGCGATAACAGTTACAAAAACACTCCTAAGAGCGACTGTCGGAACAAAATTAGGAGAAAATTTGTGGCTGTTTGGAATAAAGAAAGAGCACAAAGAAAAGAAACAGCTGAGGATCATCCCAAAATGGAAACTTTGGTTCACATTATCCGGAATCGCAATCGCGATCGGCATCGTCTCGGTGTCAATATTCGGCCTCAAACTTGGCCTGGACTTCAGCGGCGGAACACTAATGGAAATAAAATTTGAAGAACAAGTTGACAGAGCAACATTAACAGAAACATTGGCGGAAATCGGCACAGAATTGGAAATACCCGAAGCACCGGCACCCGACACAGAAGACACGGAAGAACCATTAATAACAAGCATACCCGACGAAGTGGACCTTAAAAATGTTCAAGTAATCACGTCCGGAGAGGACGGATACATCATCAAGACAAAATACCTGACCACCGAAGTCCACGATCAAGTTCTTCTCGCGCTAAAAGACAAACTTGGGGCACTGGAAGAAACCAGATTCACAACAGTCGGTCCGGTTGTCGGAGAAACAATGAAGGGAAAAGCCTTAATCGCACTCGGAATCGCGATCATTATGATCATCATCTACATCACATTCGCGTTCCGAAAAATACCAAAGCATGTAAATCCGTGGAGATTCGGCGCATGCGCAATTATCGCCCTCGTACACGACGTATTGATCATACTCGGAATATTCTCACTACTTGGATACTTCCTTGGAGTTGAATTGGACGCACTGTTCATAACCGCACTCCTAACCATCCTCGGATTTTCCGTACACGACACAATCGTAGTATTCGACAGAATCCGTGAAAACCTCAAACTCCAGGAACGCGGCGAAACGCTCGCAGACACAACAAACAGGTCCCTAAACCAAACATTGGCAAGATCAATCAACACATCCATCTCAACACTATTCACACTTGTCGCTCTCCTGCTCCTGGGAAGCGCGTCAATCTTCTACTTTGTACTTGCATTGGTTCTGGGCGTACTTGTGGGAACATATTCATCAATTTTCACAGCTTCCCCGGTCCTAGTTCTATGGAACGACTGGATTGAGAAAAAGAAGGGGTATCAGTAACGGGATCGTTCAAAACTTGTAGAAAAAGCCCCTGTTATTCAGGGGCTTTAATATTGAGATGCCATCGGCAAGGTTGTCACAGACGTTATACCAAATTCGACGTGCAAAAAACATCTCAAACCATTAGAATGTACAAGAACTACGCGCTCATAGCTCAACTGGGGAGCCTTCAGCTCTTACTAAGAAGCGTTCGGACGCTCACGCACCTAGACAAAAAGACAGTAAAACAATAATTTTCAGGCACACACTACGCGCCCATAGCTCAACTGGATAGAGCGTCCGGCTTCGGACCGGAAGGTTGGGGGTTCAAGTCCTCCTGGGCGCACCATGGCTGACAAGTTTTCGGGACAGCTATGCGCCGAATGCTCACGAACATGGAAGTGAGGCGGATAGATGTGCCGAAAAGGAAGTCAGCTTTCTTTTTCATTAATACAACTCCTTCATATAACATTCTTCACAGTAAACAGTCTCCGGCCTCTCTCCACCAACGCTAAATGACACAGTCCCCTTTTCAAAAAAGCATTGCAAATCCTCAACCTTCAACATAGAATAAAGCCTTAACAACTTCCGCCAAAATCATGAAAATCGAACGGATTACGATTAGACAAGTCGTAGGAAACGAAATAAACCTTGCCGTAAGAGACCTGATGATAAGCGGACTCTTTCCAGACGCGGCTAAATTCCAGGGAGAAAAAGAATTTATACCCGCATTATTAGCCGAATACGGCTTGAAGCTTGATAAAATAAGACACGACTTAAAAGGAGGAGAAATCAGCATACGCGACGCCGCCGAAACAATTACGGATATGTTAGAAGAAGCCAACAAAAATTTGAAGCGGTTTCCAACCGGATTAAAGTGGCTCAACGATTTTGTATCGAAAAAACAGGATGAAATAAATTTCGCATCTTATGTATTGGAAAAAATCGCCTTTGAATGCGCTGCCGACGAAATAGAAGAAACGCCCGGTTATGACAGATTATTGAAAATCTATAATTCAACACGCGCTGACATAATCGCGAACAATATGGGTTTGGATGAAAAAACAACGGCTCCGCAAGGCGAAAAAGCATTGGAAATATATCAAAAAATGCTGGAGACCCTTGAGGATATACGAAATCAAATAGCCGCCATTAAAGACGGCGCCGGGGTATCAATGGAAAAAGAAGAAACGGAAACGCAGCCGAAACGTGCGGAAAATATAATTCGCGAGCCTTCTTATTATATTAAAAGAGATCTTCGAGAAGGAGACAAAGCATATAAACTTATGTTGTTTTTGGCTGAAAATGTTAATACTTATTTATCGATGAAACAACTACATGAATTTATACAATCAGCTGGGTCTAAGGCGCATCCCTCATCATTAATTTTTGATACAAAAATCCCTAAATACTACAGCACCTGGCCATATGAAATACGAAAAGAAGGAAACCTTAGAACAGCAAAATACGGACTTTTCGCAAAAGAAAACGCGCAAACCGAAGATGGCGCTGAAATCGCAAGAAGCGCCGCAAAAGATGTCAAAGATGCTGGCGAGCTCCAATCGCCGCATAAAACGCAACAAAAACAAGAAGAAAAAGAAGAATTGACAATGAATGAATTAAAATATTTCATCGAAACAAATACCAATAGAGGAGGAAATGCCAAGCGCATATTGCTCAAAGGGGCCGAATATCCACTGGAAGAGGGCTTCAACTTGAAAAAAGCCGCAGAAGAATGCAACATAGAATATTCGCAAAATCTTTATGTTACTATATTGAGCATTGTAAGAAGATTCTCTGACAAAAAAATTCAGTTAGTACATACAGGCAAAGGTAATTTTATATTCCGCAAAAACGTAGAAATCAGCGAAGCGGATAACGGCGACAACGGCAATCTACAACCTGGCGCTGATCCGGACGGCAGCGGCAATGATGGCGATAATGGCGATTTGCCGCCAACAGCAAAATATGGACTTTTCGCAAAAGATGGCGCCGGCGATGTAAACAAGTTTGCTGCTAACGCAGTAAAACCACAGCCGGAAACAGAAAAAAAAGAACAGGCTGATGAAGCTGGAAACGAAGCAAAAAAACCAAGCGAACCGCAAAAACCGCTTTCTCAAAAGAAACCCGTGACAGAAACAGCGCCGATTCCCGAGGAAGCTAAAAAGAAAGCGGTAGAATTAATAGAAAATATATGCAAACATAAAACAACGCCCCGCTATTTTATATGGCTGTATCTCGCTGAAAGGCTCGGGGAAAAAATACAAAAAACCGAATTAATCAAATATCTGGGTCAAAAACTGCCGGCTAAAAAATGGCTGGACCAAACAATAACAAACGAGATAAGACTTTTCAACGCAAAGCAATATCAGTACGAAATAACAGCTGATCGCAGCAGGACGGGAAGCATCTGGTCCGCTGCTTACAGCATGATCCTCGTAAAAACACAAACAGCAGAAAAGGAAACCGCGGATTATCAAAAGGAAATACCATTGAATGCGACTGCTGAATTCGAAGAATTCATAAAAGAACTGCAAAGATATAAACGCTCTAAAAAAGCTGTAGAAACGGCCAAAGCTTTCGGATCGCTGCATATCAATAGAAAATTGCAGTTTTTAGAAATAATGCGGCGTTGTCAAAAACAAAACGCGGATGTTAACAGTGCAAACGTGAATTATTTTTTAACTAAATTAATAAATGATAGAAGCTTCGGGAAAATTATCGTCGAAAAAGCGGGATACGGCGAATATATTATCAGGGTTAATAAAGAAGGAAAGAAACTCGAAACAGCCAAAAAAGGTCAAAGGGATTTGGAGTACATGGTCGAAATTACAGACAGCAAAGGTAAAACGCTTACGGAA